>JAVBRH010000280.1:0-9889 GCA_031548225.1 Apibacter sp. | reverse complement strand
AATTCCCCTTACCCCCGATTTCGCTACCTGTTCCAGTTGTGAAAAAGAATTACTGGACGGAAAGAATCGAAGATATTTTTATCCTTTTACCACTTGTACCCAATGTGGCCCCCGGTATGCTATAACGGAAAAATTTCCTTTTGAGCGGGAACATACCAGTATTTCCCATTGGGAAATGTGTCCTGATTGCTTACAGGAATATCAAAATCCTGCCGATGTCCGGTTTCATTCCCAGACCAACACCTGTCCCATTTGTGGAATCAAAACCAAACTAACCGACAGAGAAGGACAAATTCTTTCCGAAAATAACCAGGAAATTTTCACTCTTTTAGCAGAAAAGCTCCAACAGGGAAAAATCATAGCCGTTAAAAATATTTCCGGTTATCTTCTGCTCTGTGATGCTACCAATTCAGAAACTGTACAGGAACTACGCAAAAGAAAACGGCGTCCGACCAAGCCTTTTGCCGTTCTGTTTTCCGATATGGAAAAAATGTCGGAATATCTGGAAGTAAAAGAATTTCATAAACAGGAGATTTTATCTCCGGAAGCACCTATTACCCTGATAAAAGTTAAAGATCCCAAAGACTTAGCTATAAAAGAAATTGCTCCCAACATGGAGACGGTAGGAGCTTTATATCCTTATACCGGAATCCTGAAGTTGATAACCCAGACATTTAAAAAACCGGTTATTGCCACCAGTGGAAATACACAGGGCTCACCCATTTGTTCTGATGAAAATGAGGCAACTACTGTCTTACACTCCATTGCAGATTTCTTTCTCCATCATACCTTGCCTATTTTACATCCGCAGGATGATAGTGTAATTAAATTTAGTGAAAAATACCAACAGAAAATTGTGTTGAGAAGATCCAGAGGATATGCTCCCAATTATTTGTTTTCAGAAGAACTGGAAAAAAAGAATCTGAAAAAAGAAAAAATATTTTGCCTGGGTGGAGATTTAAAAAATACACTGACTATTGTTCCTAATAATCATTGTTATATCAGTGAATATATTGGAGATTTAGCCAACTTTGAGACCTGGCTTCGTTTTGAGAAAACCCTGCAATCCTTTCAAAAAATTTTCTCCTTTCAGCCAGAGGTACTGGTTTCAGATCTGCACCCACTTTATGAAAACCGGAAGATAAAGCCCCGGTTACTATCTGAAAACGATTCTAAGGAATACCACGTTCAGCATCATGAGGCTCATTTTGCTGCTGTTTTAGGTGAACATCAACTCTGGGAAAGCAAAGAAAAAATTCTGGGAGTGATCTGGGACGGAACCGGATTTTTCTCCGAGAAGGAAATCCGGGGAGGTGAATTTTTTATTTATGAAAATCAAAAGTTTCATCACAAAGCCCAATTAGAGCCTTTTTCCTGGGTTTTAGGAGATAAAATGTCTAAAACTCCGAAAATATCAGCCTTATCCATCAGTGAAAATGACGAATATTTCCAATCTTTCTTTTCCGAAAACGAATGGAAGCTATACACTAAACTTATTTTGGAAGGAGAAATAAAAACCTCATCCATGGGCCGACTTTTTGATGCCGTTAGTTTTGCGTTAGGATATATCCAGCCTGTTTGTTTTGAAGGGGAAGCCGCTATGTTTTTGGAAAAAATCGCCCTGAAAGCATGGGAGAGCTCTGAAACCGAATTTGTTGATTATCTGGAAACAGAGAATATAAATAATAAAATTCCGGCCAAAAAATTGCTTAACCGGATTTTAACCGAGACCCAAACCCAGACAGCGGGAAAAATTGCCCTGAATTTTCATTATACCTTAATTAAAACTGTTGAAAAAATTGCCCGGCAAAATCAGGTTTCATCCATTGGTTTCAGCGGAGGGGTTTTTCAAAACTCGGTTTTGACAGATTTGGCAATTCAACTATTAAAACCTAACTTTAAGCTTTATTTTCACGAGAAATTATCTCCCAATGATGAGAATATTTCCTTTGGACAGTTAAATCATTATTTAAACATAAAAATAAACACAGATAAATAAATGGATCTTTCAGAATTACTTTTAGGAGTTGGAAAAACAGAGGAAGATGATAAAATCTCTTATTCTGCCGGAGTGATTATGGCTCTGAGTTTACGGGATATAGGATTTGAAGAAGTTAATTACGAAGATTTTACGGAAGGCGTAAAATCCGTTTTCCAAAATTCATACCCTAAAATCTCACAGAAAAAAGCTATTGATATTTTCAATAATTACATTACTATCTTACGGGAAGAAGTTAAAAACAAAAATCTCGAAGAAGGTAAAAGATTTTTGGAAGAAAATGCCCAAAGAGAAGAAATTGTCACTCTTCCCAGCGGATTGCAATATGAAGTCCTGATTACAGGAATGGGGAAAACACCTCAAGCCAGTGATACGGTAACCGTTATTTATGAAGGAACTTTGCTCTCCGGACGGGTATTTGATTCCACGAAAGATGATGGTCCACAGACCTTTAAACTTTCCGAAATGATTCCCGGATGGCAGGAAACATTGCAATTGATGACGGAAGGTTCCCGTTGGAAAGTATATCTTCCTCCTTATCTGGCATATGGAGAAGAAGGGGCGCCGCCGATGGTACAACCCTTTTCTACCCTGATTTTCACCATACAACTCATGAATATTGTAGAATAAATCCCGGATAAACAAGATGAAATTCCTATCAGAATATCGTAATCCCGAACTGGTAAAACACTATTTGGGAGAAATTGAAAAAATTACCACTCAGGATTGGGAAATTATGGAAATCTGCGGAGGGCAGACTCATTCCCTGGTAAAAAACGGATTACTGGAACTTTTACCCAAAAAGATAACCATGATTCACGGTCCCGGCTGTCCGGTCTGTGTTACTCCCATTTCCCTTATCGATAAAGCCATCGCCCTGATGGAACAGGGAGTTATTTTGTGCTCCTTTGGAGATATGGTACGCGTTCCGGGAAGTAAAAAGAGCCTTCTTCAGGCTAAAGCCGAGGGAGGGGATTTACGGATTCTTTATTCTCCTCTGGAAGCTGTAAATATTGCAAAAAATAATCCTGACCGGCAGGTGGTTTTCTTTGCCGTCGGCTTTGAAACTACTGCTCCCAGCAATGCTTTATCCATTGTTCATGCACAAAAATTAGGATTGACCAACTTTTCCCTTTTAGTTTCCCATGTTTTGGTTATACCAGCTATGGAATCTATTTTAAGCGATCAGTTCTGCCGGATTAATGCATTTTTAGGTGCAGGGCATGTGTGTACTATCATGGGACTGGAAGAATACCATCCTGTTGCTGAAAAATATAAAATTCCTATTGTGGTTTCCGGATTTGAACCTGCTGATTTGGTCCGTGCTATTTATCATGCAGTCGCTCAATTGGAAAAAGGAGAGTATAAAGTGGAAAATTGTTATGAAAGACTGGTAAAAGAAGAAGGAAATGTTCCTGCAAGACAGGTAGTAGACGAAATCTTTGGAGTGGGAGAACAGGAATGGCGTGGAATAGGGGAAATTCCGGACAGCGGTTTGGTCATAAAAGAAAAGTATAGTAATTTTGACGCTACCAGGAAATTTTCCATCCAGGTCGAAGACCAAAAAATTGAGAAAAAGTGTATTGCCGGAGAAATTCTGAAAGGAAATAAAAAACCTCAGGAATGCCCTGAATTTGGGAAATCCTGTAATCCGACCAATCCTTTAGGTGCGCCTATGGTTTCTTCAGAAGGGGCCTGTGCTGCTTATTATAATTATTATTCATAAAAACAAAACTATGTTTGGATTTTTTGTAACGCTCTATGCCGGTTTAGAACATGCCTTTGAAGCTGATCATTTATTAGCAGTTAATAATCTGGTAACCAACCGGAACAAAGTAGCTCATGCCGCTAAAGACGGAATATTCTGGGGAATCGGACATACGGCCACTATCTTTATAGTAGGGATTTTTATGATCCTGCTTAAATATAATATCAGTGAAAATACATTCAGTTATCTGGAAGCTATAGTAGGAGTTATGTTGGTAAGCCTCGGAATCTGGAGGCTTATGAAACTTAATTCCGCCAGAAGAAATAATACCGAACTTATTACCGACAACCACAGTCATTCCCACCATCACAAGGCTGCGCTGGGAGTGGGTATGGTACACGGTTTAGCCGGAAGCGGTGCTTTGGTAGTATTAGTACTTTCCCAGATGAAAACGGTGGCAGAAGGTTTTTCCTACATTCTGATTTTCGGTATCGGCTCAATTGTAGGAATGTTCCTGGCTGCGGGACTGTTCAGCATTCCCTTCAGTAAAAACCTGATGAAATCGGAAAAACTTCAATTGGTATTGATTCTCGTTTCTTCTCTTCTTTGTATTTTTTACGGAGGCTATGTAGTGTATGAGAATTTGTTAATAGGTTAGTTATTAGATTTTAGACTATTAGACATTAGAATTTTAGATTATCAGACATCAGATTAATAGAGAAATGCTTCCTTCGTCAGCAGGGAAAATCCTCCCAACCCTCCGAAGGAGGGCTATCTAAGAGTTAAGAGCTATTACTTTAGTTAATGGCTTTTTAGTATCTCATATCTAATAATCTAAAGTCTTTTTACTATTTACTATAATACTTTTTACAATCTAAAATCTTATGGAATGTATTAAATTTACTAAATTCGCACAGAAATAAAATTAAATTCATGCACATTCCTGATATACCCAGTTATTACGCTCTTAAAGCCATTCATATTATTTTTATGGTAAGTTACTTCGCCGGGATCTTTTACCTGATACGGCTGTTTGTTTACTACACAGATACTAAGGAAAAACCGGATTTGGAGGGTGAAATCTTAAGGAAACAATATGTTTATATGATTTCCCGTTTGTGGGATATCATTACTGTTCCGGCAGGAATTATTATGTTGATTACCGGAATTTTCATGATGATTAACACCAAGGGAGATATTACTTTTTATATACTGAGAGAGCCCTGGTTTCATATCAAACTGGTTTTTGTGGCCGGATTGGGAGTGTATCATTACTGGAGCTGGAGATCTATCAAAAGAATAAAAAGAGGGGATTTTAATACCACCTCCGTGCGTTTACGAATGATGAATGAAGTGGCAACCATTATTCTTTTTGCCGTGGTTTTCATAGTGATTTTCAAGCAATATTTCATGGGAATGTGGTTAAGTTTGTTAATCAGTTTTGTAGTTTTGGTTTTTGTTATCATGATGGTGGTAAAGGTTGTAAACAGAAAAAAGAAAAAATAATACATGTTTTCCCTATTTAAGAAAGAACTCTGGTCTTATTTCGGCACATTAGGAGCTTACATTGTAGCGATAGCCTTTGTATTGATCTGTTCTTTGTTCCTATGGTTTTTTGATAATGATTTTAATATTCTCAATATTGGCACGGCATCATTAAACACCTTTTTTGTACTAGCCCCATGGGTGCTTATATTCCTGATTCCGGCCCTGACGATGAAAAGTATTGCGGAAGAGGAACAAAACGGAACCTTAATTTGGTTGTTTTCCCAGCCTGTTTCCATTTTATCCATAGTGATGGGGAAATATCTGGCAGTATTGGTTTTGGTTTTATTTTCCCTGTTGTCCACGGGAATTTATATATATTCCATTTACATGATAAGTATGCCACAGGGAAACATAGATTTAGGAACGGTTTTCAGCGGTTATTTAGGATTATTGTTTTTATCCATGGCTTTTATAGCTGTGGGTATCTTTTCGTCCTCTTTAGTGAAAAATCAGGTATTAGCGTTTATTATAGGAGTATTTCTTTGTTTTTTCTGTTTTTTCGGATTTGAGAATCTGGCTTCGTATAATTTATTGGGGAATCTGGATTATGTTTTACAGAAAATCGGGTTTTACCAGCATTATATCAGTTTTACCAAAGGAATTGTAGATACGCGTGATTTAGGATATTTTCTCTTTGTTATTTTTCTTTTCCTGTTACTTTCCGTTCAACTTATTAAAAGAAAAAAATAATGGCGTTTATAAGGAAAAATATCGGACTGTTGATTTGCCTTTTACTGGGGCTATTTCTGGCAAGCGGGATTATTTATGACCGGTTGGATATGACTTCCGATAAAAGATATACTCTGACTGATACCACCCGGGAAATATTGAAAAAGGTAAAAGAGCCGATGGAGATTGATGTGTATCTGGATGGGGATTTTCCTGCGGATTTCAAACAATTGCAATCGGAAACGTTGAGTTTACTGGATGAAATCAACCGCCTTAATTCCCATATTACCTATAAACTGGTTGATCCTGTAAAAGAAAAAATATCGCGGGATACACTGGAAGCTATGGGGATGCAGCCTTCTGCCCTGAGGGTGGAAAAGGACGGAATTTCTACCCAGATTATCCTTTTCCCTTATGCTACCATAAAATATAAAGGATACGGGCATACAGTTCCTCTGATTGTAGAACAGGCCGGAATTTCGGCAGATGATCAGATGACTAAATCCATTGAAAGTCTGGAATATGGTTTTATGAATGCCATTGACAAACTTTCCAATGAACGTATGAAATCCATCGGGATTTTGGTTACTCAAAAAGAGCTGAACAAACTGGAAATGTTCAGTTTTGCCAACCGGATCATTCAGAATTATAATTTCGGGCCTATTTTCCCTAAAGACAGTCAGTCGTTGAAAATTCAGGATTTATCTGCTATGAAGCGGTTTGATGCTATTGTGATAGCCAAACCGCGAAAGGCTTTCACGGAAGAGGAAAAAATGACGGTCGATCAGTATATTATGAGCGGTGGAAAAACTTTGTGGGCGATTGATCAGGTAAATGCAGAAATGGATACCTTGTTAAAGTCCAGTAAAATATTGGCTTACCCTTATGATCTGAACTTAACGGATTTATTATTTTCCTATGGAGTCCGGATCAATCCGGCAGTACTCAAGGATCTTCAAAATCCGGCGTATATTAATTTACAGGTAGGGACTGTTCAGGGAAATGCCCAGAATGCCCGGGTTCCGTGGGTGTATTTCCCGCTTGGACTTTCATTAAACAATCATTCCATAACTAAAAATATCAATCCGGTACGATTTGAATTTCCTTCTCCGATGGATACTTTGGACACTCCGGGAGTAAAAAAGACTATCTTATATCAGACTTCTCCTTATACGGATGTACAGGGAATCCCTTCCTATATTTCACTGGAAGAAGCGAAAGTGTCGAATAAGGATAGTATGAATCTGGGAGCTTATAAAAAAGGACCGAAAATAATGGCGGTGTTATTGGAAGGTAAATTCACTTCTGCTTATACGGACAGGATAGAATCCTCTACGGTTAAGGATTTTGTGAAACAGTCCAAACCTACTAAAATGATTGTTATTTCGGATGGAGATGTGGCGAGAAACCAGGTGATTAAGGGACAACCGTTACCTTTGGGACTGGATTATTCCACGGGAATCAATTATGGAAATGAAGAGTTTCTGATGAATGCATTGGATTACCTGATGGACGATAGTGGCTTGATGTCGTTGCGAAACCGGACTGTTCAGATGAGGTTACTGGATAAACAAACTCTGGTAATGGACAGATCTTACTGGCAATGGTTCAATTTATTGTTGCCGGTAGTATTCATCGGACTGATAGGAGCAGGGCTTATATTCTGGCGAAAAAAGAAATTCAGTTAATAAACTATCATGGCCTCTTTGTATTTACTTCCTGCCTATTTAGGAGAAACCTCATCTAAAGACATTTTTCCCCAACAGGAAACGGATTTATTGAAAGAGTTGAAATTCTTTGTGGCAGAGAATGAAAAAACGGCGAGACGGTTTATAAAATTCCTTTGTCCGGAAGTGACACAAAGTGAACTTTCCTTTTCCATATTGGATAAACGAACAACGGAACAGGAGATAGAGGAAATAGCACAGCCGTTAAAAGAAGGAAAGGATGTAGGCTTGATTTCGGAAGCAGGACTCCCATGTATTGCCGATCCCGGAAATTTATTGGTAGCCTGGTGCCACCGGAATGCTATAAAAGTAGTTCCTGTCAATGGGCCTTCTTCTATTATTTTAGCCTTAATAGCCAGCGGATTGAACGGACAGAACTTTGCATTTAGCGGATACCTCCCGATAGATTCTGCCCAGAGGAAAAAAGCGGTACAAAATCTGGAATCTGTAAGCAGGGCTGATAAATCTGCACAACTATTTATGGAAACCCCTTACCGGAATCAGGCATTGTTTGAAGATTTACTGAAGTATTTACATCCTTCCACCCAACTGTGCATAGCTACTCATATTACTCTTCCGTATGAATCGATCATAACTTTTTCTGTTAAGGAATGGAAAGGAAAAAAGCCTGATTTTCACAAAAAACCTACTATTTTTATTATTCAGGCATAAAAGATTCAGTACACTTTAATGTTTCTAGCCTTTGTTAAGAAAGGGGATATGAGAAACGTACTATTTACACTATAAATTAATTTGATTGATAATTTACTGACAATCTAATGAATAGTTTTACTTTTGTAAAGAGAATAGAGTTATTTAGATTTTAAAATTTATTGAAATATATTTTCAAAATATAAGTTACACACTACTGCTAAAAGAAGTGTAACTTTTTTTCTCATTTTTTTGTGGTTTTAGTTTGGGTCGCTTTTGCGGCCTTTTTTATTTAGAATCAGGATTTTTCCAAAGCAAACCCTATAAACTTTTTAGTCAGGGAATGAGTGATCTCAGTTTTAAAAGAGGTTTTTCTTATCTTAGTAACAGGGATGATTCCTTTTTCATCGCTTAAAATAAATAATTCATCAGCAGATTGTGTCTGGAAAGGAGAAATATGTTCTTCCCGATAGATATAATCGGTTTTTTCCCGTAAAAATTGGATGAAAAATTTCTTAAGGACAGAAATAAAAGCACCTTCTTCTGTAGGGGTGGAATAAAGAATAGTATCCCGGATTAGGAAAATATTTCCTGACAGGGTACGGGCAATCCTTTTTTCATAATTGAGAAGAATCAGTTCCTGCAAATCGTTTTCTTTTGCATAGTGTTCCGCAACCGGATTCACCGGATTGAATACGGATATGGCGGAAAGAAGGGTAGGAAAAATGAATATTTCCTTATAAATATCTATTTCGTTTTCAGCGGAAGAGAAAAAATCCTGATAAGGCATAAATTCAATGGTGAAAGAAGGCTCTTCGGGTATATCTCCTCCGAAAACAGTGATTTTTATTCTTCCCTGGGAAAGTTGGAGCTCATCGGATAATAATTTTATCTGTTGTTCAAACATTTCAGGAGTGAAAGAAAGGGGGATAGAAATCCTCATCTTTCTCATGGATGCCATTAACTGAAAGTAAACATCTTCCCAGAAAAGGAGTTTATTTTGAAAAAACCAACAGAAGGCATTTATGAAATTACCTGAGAAATAATTTTTTTTAGTGTAATTTATAAGTAGATGGCCTTCTTCGATTATTTCTTTATTGAAGATAATTTTCATAGTTAAAACACTAAAAAACGTATCTTTTTTAAAATATTAAGAACCTATGATTTTTTTCAGATCATCTACCAGATTGGTCCAGTACAGTTTAGAATGTTCCAGTTCGGTTTCTTCACTAAAGTCTGTAATGACCAGAGCAACATCATTGGTTACATCATCTACATGAATAGCCAGCTCCCAATAATATTTAGTACCCTCATCTTCTTCCCACCGGAAACGGACGAATGATTCTTCTTTGTACCGGATTAAATTTGCGATTTCTTCCTGGTCTCCCCAAATAAAAGTAAACTCATCTCCGCGTTCAACCACATCATCTGCCAGCCATTCGCTCATCCCGGAAGATGTCCCTATATACTCAAATAAAAGGGTAGTTGAACATTTCATATCAAATTCTAACTGGTACTTTACTTTGTTCATGCGCATAATAATTTCAACCTGCAATATATAAATTTGTTCTATATATAAAAAAAATA
>JAVBRH010000022.1:0-4424 GCA_031548225.1 Apibacter sp. | reverse complement strand
CTTTCTCGTTAATTTCCTCGTTAGAGCAAACATAATTTCTTGATAAAAATTTTTCTAAATCCCTACGTTGAATAAAAATTAATTTCCCAGTAGGCTTGGAATGGGGAAGTTGTTTAGAAGCTACTAATTTTTGAATATAAGAGTTGCTTACCCCTAACAAATCAACAGCTTGTTTGATTGTAAGAAACTTTTTATAATTAAGATTGTTTTTTCTAGTTTCTTTTTTTAAACTCTGTAGTTCTTTTAAAATTTTTTTCTCTAATCTATTCATTAGTTCTAATATTTTCTTGCAATGTTAGAACAGATGAAAAAGAGAAAAAGATACTTTATTTTTCTAAAGTTTAGTACCTTTTTTATTGAATACTTCTAATAGAAGTGGTTTCCAAAAATCAGATGCTTTGAAAAAAGTAGGTTTATTTTGTAGTGATTTGGAATAATTTTTATCGAACTCTTTAAATTCGTGTCTTTTCGATAAATAATTGAAATATAAAGGAGCAAAATCGTCGATATTAATATCTGCTTTTATTATCTGTATATCTTTTAAAGTATTTAGAAATGCTCTTAAATCATATATCTGAGCTTTCCATAAAATTTTATCTTTTATGGGCTTATCATTAAAAAATAGACTAATAAAGGCTTTCCTTTGATTTTTATCTATTCTGTCGTTTTTTATTAGAATAGAGTATAGTTCCATAATCTGCTTTAACTTTTTATTTAATTTTATTTCTAGAGCGTTACCTTTTCTATAATACTCATTATATAAATTTTCGTAATGCTTCTCAAACTTTACTTTTGTGTATTTGGGATGTTGTTTTATAAGGTTATCAATGATAAGTTTTAGTTTAGTTAGTTGTTTAAGCTCAAATTCATAATCATTCTGAATATTTAAAATAGCATTTTTTATATCATTTATGTATAATATGGTTTGAAAATGAATTTTTTTTAAATATTCATAATTAAACTTTTCATGTATGAGCATAGGAACATCAAATCCTTTAATAATATAGGTTTCAACGAAATTATCTGATAATTTATTAGTGGTTTTTTCAATAAAGCTTTTTACTTCTTCTATTTCCATAATCTTAAAAATCAAATTTAACCATACTATTTACAGCTTTTTCTTTTTCTTCATCTATAACCTTAGCATAAATTAAGGTACTTTGAATATCTTTGTGTCCCATGAGCTTAGAAATCGTAAAAATATTAACCCCAGAACTAACCAACAGAGTTGCAAACGAGTGCCTTGCTACATGAAAATGAACTTCTTTTTTAATTTCAGTCTTTGCAATTAGTTTTTGAAGAGTTCGGTTAATAGAGCTTGTATGTTCTGATAGTTTAAATACAAATTCTTTATTATGCTTTTGCTTATTTAAGATATGCAAAGCATTCTGATTTAAAGGAATATAAACAGCATTTTTTGTTTTAGTCTGCGTAATTTGTATTCTGCCTTCTTTTATGTACTTCCACTTTAAAAGTTTAATGTCTGAAATTCTTAATCCAGTATAACAACTGAATAGGAAGGCATTTTTAACCTCATCATCAAAGAAATTTGTACTAATAATTTCTTGTATTTCTTCCTTAGTCAAAAATACAATTTCTGTTTCTTCTTTTTTAGGTCTGTCTATGTACTTAATAGGATTATCAACGATTATTTTTTCTTTTACTGCTTGATTTAATGCAGCATTTATTTTATTGAAATAGGTTAATACGGAATTAGTAGATAATTCACTCTTTAAATAGTTCAAGAAATTTTCAGCCCAATTAGTTGTAACATTTTCGAAAGAAAGTTTTTTACCTTGAAATTCAATCAGATGTTTTAAAGTATTATCCCAAGTAGCTTTAGTGTTCTTATCTTTCTTGTTAGCTATTGTTTTGAAGTAATCAATAAAATTGGCTTTTTGTAATTGTCGAGAGACTAATCCATTTTTTGTATTACCTAATTCAATTTCTAATTGAGCTTTTAGTCTGTCAATAATTCTTTCTTTTTCTTTTCGTTCTTCCTTAGAATCAGTGGGATAAAAGACTACATCTTTTATGGTATCTCTCGCTCTTTTTCCATTTTGCATATAATCCAGTTGGATTTTATAAGGTCTGTTTCTTTTAGATAATTTTTATCTCCAGTATATTTTATCCTTGTATTTACCGCCATCAGAAAAAGTTTAGTAATATAAATATAAAGGATATTTAAACACAAGTGACAATTTCGTGACACTTTTTTCAGAATTATCTGCTAGAATAAGCAAACAAAAAAGGTTATCCGAAAATAACCTTATCTGTATATTTAAAATATATTTTTTGTGAAATTCTATTAAAGAAATTTACTCAACTAATTCCACTATTTTAAAATCTCCGTCTACCTGAACCTTTACTAAGTTATGTTTGGAAAGGGCTTTCATGGATTTGTCCCATTTTTTACCACTTAATCCAGACTGGTTTTTCAGTTCATTCAATTCTAATTTAGAATCGTTTTTTTGTAATAATTCCGTGATGATTTTTTCTTCTTCCGTCAGTTCGATTACAATAGATTTTTGCTCCGGTCTCATTTGAGGGAAGAATAATACTTCCTGAATAGAAGGATTGTTGGTTAAAAACATAATTAACCGGTCCATACCTATTCCTAAACCGGAAGTCGGAGGCATTCCAAATTCCAGGGCACGAAGGAAATCCTGATCAATAAACATCGCTTCATCATCTCCTTTTTCTGAAAGTTTCAGTTGTTCCTCAAAACGTTCCCTTTGATCAATAGGATCATTTAATTCCGAGTAGGCATTAGCTACTTCCTTTCCGCAAATCATCAACTCAAAACGTTCGGTCAGTTCCGGATTAATACGGTGTTTCTTAGTCAATGGCGACATTTCTTTCGGGTAATCGGTAATGAAAGTAGGCTGAATGAAATTCCCTTCGCACTTTTCTCCGAAAATCTCATCAATCAACTTTCCTTTTCCCATGGTTTCATCTACTTCAATTCCCATCCCTTTGGCGGCATCTCTCAGTTCTTCTTCCGATTTTCCGGTAATATCAAATCCGGTGTATTTTTTTATCGCTTCCGTCATCGAAATTCTCGGATAAGGAGCTTTGAAATTTATCTTGTGTTCTCCAAAAACAGCTTCGGTATTTCCGTTCACTTCTTTGGCACAATATTCCAGTACTTCTTCGGTAAATTTCATCATCCAGTTGTAGTCTTTATAGGCTACATAAATTTCCATAACGGTAAATTCCGGATTATGAGTCCGATCCATTCCTTCATTTCGGAAATTTTTAGAAAATTCATATACTCCGTCAAAGCCTCCGACAATCAATCTTTTCAGATATAATTCATTGGCAATTCTCAGGTATAAAGGAATATTCAGCGCATTATGGTGGGTAATGAAAGGCCGTGCAGCAGCTCCTCCCGGAATAGATTGCAACACGGGAGTTTCCACTTCAAAATATCCTTTGTCGTTAAAAAACGTTCTCATAGCGTTGAGAAGCTTAGTCCTTTTAACAAAGACTTCTTTTACCTGCGGATTTACTATCAGGTCAACATAACGCATCCGGTATCTTTGCTCAGGATCATTAAAGGCATCGTGTACTTTTCCTTCTTCATCTGTTTTGGGAAAAGGAAGAGGTCGGAGTACCTTGGATAAAAGAGTAAAATCTTTTACCATGACGGTTTTTTCCCCTACATGGGTGATGAACAACTCCCCTTCTACACCAATAAAATCACCTAAATCCAGTAGTTTCTTATAAAAATCGTTGTATTTGAATTTATCTTCTTCCGGACAAAGGACATCCCGGTTAAAGTATAACTGAACACGCCCTTCACTGTCCTGCAATTCCGAAAATCCGGCTTTTCCCTGAATCCGGTTAGACATAAGCCGTCCGGCGATCTTCACCTTTTCACCTTCCCTGAAATGGTCTTTGATCTGCTGAGTGGTATGGGTAATAGGATATTCTGCGGCAGGGTAAGCCTCTATGCCTAAATCTTTAAGTTTTTGTAATTTTTCCCTCCGGATAAGTTCTTGTTCTGAAAGTTGCATATTGACGATTTTTGTCGTGCAAATTTAATAATAATCTGGTTCTATAGCATCATCTTGTTTACCGAATCGGATTCTTATCTTCTTTAAAGTTTCCATCAGCATCGTAGGTTTCCAGATTAGATAAATAATAGGTAATCTCATTGCTGTCGTAATAGGTGGATTTACTGGTAACCTTAGCGGGAAATATTTTCACAATCCGGTTATTGTGGTCTATTAACCCTTCCGTTAATTTTCCGTTTTCCTCTTTTGAAAAAAAGGCGTAATGTTCCTGAAAGGGAGCTACTTCGTCATATTCCATAGGGATTACCAACTTTCCCTGAGTGTTGATGAAGCCGAATTTTTTAGGATTTTGCCTGGAGGAAACGATAGCGAATCCATTGGAAAAAGGACTTTCATAATTGAATC
>JAVBRH010000079.1:0-4055 GCA_031548225.1 Apibacter sp. | reverse complement strand
AATTAATATGAAAAAATTGAATTTTCGATTCTTTCTAAACTTTCGAAAAATTTCGGAAGTTTAGAAACAACTGAAATGATAGTTTAAAGAATTAATCGTATATTATTGATTATCAAATTTTAATTAAGTAAGGCACTTTATTTCCACTCTACAAACTTATCACTTATCCATCCTCGCAATTTCTGATCTTTAAAATCGAAATCTATAGGGTTACACTCTCCTGCAATGGCATTTTTTTCCACTTCCACAAAAAGCCACGCGGGTTCTCTTTCTATTAAGTTGGCAAGTACTTTGATTTTAGAACCTAATTTAATCTTTGCAATTATATTGGTACCTTCTTCACAACCATAAGTAAATATTTCTTTTCCTTCAGGACTTAGTTTTTCAATGGTTGGTGAAAACCGCATATTATAATTGTCAATAGTATTCTTTACAAAAACAGGTTGTTGAAAATACATTTCCGGCAAAAGCAAATAAGAGCTTTCAGTATACATACCATTCGTTAAAACATAATTTTCTAATAATGTTACTGTTTTTTGGTTAAAACCAAATACTCTCTCGGAAGTATAAGGGCTCTCTCCGCAACAATGATATAAACTTAACGACAGGCGTTTTTCATTCCCTACCTGCCATAGTTTATACCCACCCTGTTCTTCTATTTGTTGTTTATAGACTCCGTCTATATTCATATAAACTTCTACACATCTGGGTTCTCCGCATTGATAAGTATAAATAATATCTGATTTGTCGTCATTATTTAAATCTATGATTTGTTTGTCAAACTCTCCTCCCAATGCTTTATCCTGTATTTCTTTTTCAGCCTTAATAAGAGAAGTACTCTGAGCTAAAGTTATAGTTGAAAAAATAAAAAATGTCAGAATTAAAAAAATATATTTCATAATAATTAATTTTTATGTAATTCGCTTTTTTAGCTTACTTCAAAAATTAGTCTAAGAAACTATCTTAATGCAGTATCATTTATACAAGTTAAAATCAATATCTTTTTCTTCACATTTTATGTATACCATATCTTCACTATCATCAATGGCCATCTTAACAACCTGATTATTTTCATCCAGCCAATAAGTTGAACCTGCTATTCCTCCCCCTCTGATAATGACTTTTTTAGCCTTAATCTTTCGATTGTTTATAAAAATGCTTTCTATTCCCTTATATTCTATGTAATGGTTTTCTTTGTAATTAAGTTCATCTGTTTCCATACTATCAAAACTTAATAATCTTCCTTCTTCATTATAAGTAAGCTGGCTTAAAAGAAAAAGCAGGGAAAAATAATCTACTGTAGGATAGGATGTGACTTTAGATAATTTTTTATACTCTGCAATATTTCCGGTAATATTCCAAACTAAACTATCTTCTTGTTTTTCAATGTTTCCTTTTAAAACAATCACAATTCCCAATTCTGGTTTTTCATTTGTTTCCAGCCTGAAACTATCCAATGTTAAATAGGTATCTTTAAGATTTTCGGATTCCATATTTAAAAAAAACACTTCATCTTTGCCTTCTTTTATTTTCATTTCCGTAGAAATAGAATAGGTGCTGGAGTTGTCTGTTACAATGCAATGCATATAACCTATAAACTCCTTATTATTAATCTTGTACCAGTTATTAAATACAGTGTTTTTCTGAGAAAAAACACAACCGGAAATAAAAAAGAATATTCCTATAAGAGCTTGATTAATTATTTTTTTCATTTAATAAATATAAATCAAAAATATTATAATTAACCCGAATATGAAAATTTACCGAAAATTGGTTTAATTGATGATAATCAATGACTTTCAGTTTTTCTCAAAGTTCTTTAAATTTGTCCAGCAACCGCCATTACAAACCTCTAAAAACCCGTTGGACTTCAATATATTTTTTGCTAATGCACTCCGGATACCTGATGCACAGCAGACAATAACCGGTTGGGTTCTATCAAACCGAAACAGGTTTTTCCTCAGGTCGTCAAGAGGTATATTAACCGAATTTTTTAAATGTCCGCCCTGAAACTCTTTTTCTGTACGGACATCAATAATAACAGCTTCGTTCTCCATTAACTTTTTTATATCTTCCTGTTTTCCAAAACCAAAAATATTTTTCAAAAATTTAATCATCTATTCTTTTTCTTACATGTGGAAATATTAAGCGGTACATACAAAGGACAAAAACTAAGAAATCCCGTCAGAAGAAAAATACCTGCAAATACAAGTAAAACAATCGCTACCGTTCCTGAAATCACATGGCTCAAATAAAGTGCAATAATTGCAACTGCTGCCAAAATTCTAATTGTTTTATCAACAGAACCTACATTTTTTTTCATGGTCTTATTATTTTTATGTTATACCACAAAGGAACAGATTTCATGAACTACATTTTGTGACTATTGTCACACAGTACTTTATTTAAGTTCTATTTTATTTCGATAAAGAGTTAGTTTTCCTTTTTTCTCAAGTTGTTTAAGTAATCTTGAAATTACCTCCCGCGAAGTGGAAAGCTCATCCGCTATTTCCTGATGGGTAACCGGAATAAGTTTAGAATGGAGAGCTTTTGATTTTTCTAAAAGAAGATTTTCAAGGCGTTCATCCATCTTTGAAAACGCAATAAGATCAATAGCCTTTATAAGTTCGTCAAAACGATTATTCATCGTTAGTAAAACAAAAGTTCTCCAACCGGGATATTTGGTAAACCAGTTGATTGCACTCTGTGAAGGGATGGCTATCAATTCCACCTCATCTTCCGCCACTGCCTTAATATTGCTTAATTTATCCGTGAGGCAGGTTGAAAGCGAAACTGCACAGGATTGCCCTGAGGTAATATAATATAAAAAAAGTTCATTTCCTTCCCCGTCCGTTCTAAGAACTTTTACCGTTCCTTTAAGAAGAAGCGGAATTACTTTAATATATTTTCCAGGCTGAACAATCACCGCTCCCGGCTCAAAAGTTAATTGTACACCTGCTTTCTTAATTTCCTCCAATAATTCGGGTTCGTTTATAAAATGAATTTTTTCTTCCATTCTCTTTTTATGATAATTTCCGTTTCAAAATTTAAGAAAATAACTTTTAAGTAAAAAATTTAATAATAAAAGCCGTTCCTTAAAAAAGAACGGCTTTCCTGGTTTCACATAAATCGGTTTTATAAGCGACCTTCTATAATCTGATCCACAACTTCCGGATTTAATAGTGTAGAAGTATCTCCTAAACCATCCAGTTCATTGGAGGCAATCTTCCTCAAAATCCTACGCATAATTTTTCCTGATCGGGTTCTCGGTAATCCGGGAACAAACTGGATTTTATCTAATTTTGCAATAGGTCCGATAGTTCGGGAAATTCTCGCTTGTATTTCTTTTCTTACATCTTCTTCATTTTCCGGCGTTTCAAAAGTAATTACAAAGGCATACAAAGCATTTCCTTTAATATCGTGTGGGAAGCCCACCACCGCAGATTCGGTGATCAGATAATGTTCATTAATTACGTTTTCAATCGGAGCGGTTCCTAAATTATGACCGGATACAATGATTACATCATCTACCCTACCGGTAATACGGTAGTTTCCGTTAGTATCACGTAAGGCTCCGTCTCCTGTGAAATATTTTCCTCCATAAGCGGAGAAATAGGTTTCAATATATCGTTGATGATCTCCATAAATGGTTCTCGCCATTCCCGGCCAAGGGAATTTAACACATAAGTTTCCTTCTCCGTTCACAGAAGTTAATTCTTCTCCCTGCTCGTTTATCAGACATGGCTGGATTCCCGGCAACGGTTTGGTAGCAAAAGTCGGTTTAGTAGTAGTAATCCCTGCCATAGGAGCAATCATAATACCTCCGGTTTCTGTCTGCCACCAGGTATCTACGATCGGACAGTTTCCTTTTCCAATTTTGTCATTGTACCAGTTCCATGCTTCTTCATTGATCGGCTCTCCTACGGATCCTAATACTTTCAATGAGCTTAGATCATGTCTTTCCACAAATTCCAATGGAAGAGCTTCCAACGACCGGATAGCGGTCGGAGCAGTATAGAAATGGGTTACTTTGTATTTGTCAATTACATCCCAGA
>JAVBRH010000289.1:0-5863 GCA_031548225.1 Apibacter sp. | reverse complement strand
AAATAAGTTTTTATTGCTTGATAGCGTAAAGATTTTCTTGCACTATTTTTATCTTGCTCAATAGATTTACTTTTGTTTTCATTTTCATTTATCAGAGTGTTAAACTCATCTATGATTAGCTTAAAATCAATAATTTGGGTTTCGATTTCGGAAAAATCAGTATTTTCAATAGGTTTAAATAGATTTTTCAATCGTTCGTTTAGTCTATCTTCTAAAAAATCAATTTGGTTATTTTGTTCTTCAACCATTTTTCTCCACTTATCACTAATTTCTTCATATCTTGGTTGAAGAGCAGCATAAAATTTATCCTTTGTTATATTATGAGAAAGCAGGTGATTGCTAATTTTAGAATGTAATAAGGAAAGCTGTTCTATAATTGTTTGAATACTTTGTTCCAACTCTTCTGATTCTTTACTAAAATGCTCATCTAATTGTTTACGTCTTTCAGGAGTAATGGTGTTTCCGCAAAAACCGCAAGTGTGACCGTCTTTATGTAAATCCCGTCCTTTATTAACCCATGCTTGTAAAAGATCATTTTCAACAAGCTCTTTTAATGAATTTGAAAGTGTGATTTCTTTAGAAACTAAATTTTTTGAGTTAGCAATATGATTTAAAAAGTTCAATTGCAGATAAGGTAGAGTAGAGATATTATCCTTTTTCTCTTCGGATATTATTGTTTTTAAATTAGTTATTTCGTCTTCGGATAAGAGACTATCTAAATTATTAGTTGTAATGTCCGTTATTTCCCCTTGTATAGTACTTATATTATAGTTTGTTCCTTGTTTTACATAATGAGGGTTTACCTTAATATCTCTGTTCGCTTTTTGTGTAAGTCTATTGTGTAAGTCGGTTTTAAGTTGATTCCATTTTTGATTAGCACTATCTTTCTTGGTTTTTCTTTTATTTTCTTCGAAATATAATGTTCCTTCTTTATAGGAATTTGTTTCATTATCTAAAACGCCTAATTTTTCATCTATCTCTTTTATTTTGCTTTCAATAATAGTATTATCTCCACCTAATAAAGTAAAAGGCAATATTTCTCCATCATCATTATGAAGCCAGCTAAGATTCTCTTTTACAAAGTCAGTATTATATACATGTATTTTTTTTGCATAAGTTAGGTTAGAATCATTAATAACAGAGCCATTATCTGTTAATAATGTAAATTTAGCGTCAGGGTAATCTCTGTGAGACTTCTCTGTTTCTATACATCTAAATATTCTAGAAAGAGTAGTTTTTCCGGAATAATTTCGCCCATAGATAATATTCACTTTTTTGAATATATCCTTATCAGGATCATTGCCAACTTCGTGATTCCAATTATAGTCTGTAAATAAACCGAATTTTTCAATGTCAAGTTTCTTTATCATAGGGGATTTAAAGTTTGTTTATCTACAAATTTAATAAAATAAATTATATCAAATCAGGGCAATACAAGCATTTATGTATAGTATTAGAATATAAATATATATTAAAGACTTATTTCTTGATGTTTTATTTATTGAATTGAGAAAGAAACTAATCCTCCCCATACCGCAATTCAATCTTCTCCTCGTTGCAAAATTTCCTATCAAATTCTTCGGTTAGCTCAATAATCTTTTTGTTTATCTCTACCAATTTTATAGTTTCCTGTTCCAAATTTATAGAGAAAAGCCAACACTTTTTTCTCCGTAAAATTCCTTTACCATTTGATTGTAATTAACTCCGATTAGGAAGATAGAAGTTGATGTAAAAGAGTTGTGGAGATAACTGGCTGTAACACAAAACAAAAAATCCTTACAAAAAGTAAGGATTTTCTTATGTGGTCCCACCTGGGCTCGAACCAGGGACCACCTGATTATGAGTCAGGTGCTCTAACCAACTGAGCTATAGGACCCGCAAAAATGCGAATGCAAATATAGCAGATTTATTTAATTTTACAAACTTTGACAGGAAGAAATTAATAAAAAATAAAGCTGCTAAACCGATTTAGCAGCCTTTTTATTTTAGTATCAACCAAATAAAATTTATTTCCCTAAATAAGATTTTAAAATTTTACTTCGGCTTGTGTGTTTCAATCTTCGGATTGCTTTTTCTTTAATTTGACGAACTCTTTCCCGGGTCAGGTCAAAAGTTTCTCCTATTTCTTCCAATGTCATAGGATGCTGTCCGCTCAATCCGAAATATAACCGGATAAGGTCAGCCTCTCTTGGAGTTAAGGTGGAAAGTGATCTCTCTATCTCAATTTGAAGAGACTCCAGCATCAGGTCTTTATCCGGGCTTGGTGATTCTCCTGAACGTAACACATCATATAAATTGGAATCCTCTCCTTCCACTAATGGAGCATCCATAGAAAGATGTCGTCCGGAATTTTTCATGGATTCTTTGATATCATCCTCGCTCATATCCAATACTTCACTCAATTCAGCAGCAGACGGAGCTCTTTCATGTTCCTGTTCCAAATGGGCATACGCTTTATTGATTTTATTGATGGAACCAATTTTATTTAGAGGTAATCGTACAATTCTTGATTGTTCGGCTAATGCCTGAAGGATAGACTGACGAATCCACCAAACAGCATAAGATATAAATTTAAATCCTCGAGTTTCATCAAAACGTTTTGCTGCCTTAATCAATCCCAAATTTCCCTCATTGATTAAATCCGGAAGGCTGAGTCCTTGATTTTGATATTGTTTAGCCACAGAAACCACAAAACGTAAATTTGCTTTTGTTAATTTTTCCAGAGCTACCCTGTCTCCTGCCTTGATACGTTGCGCCAAATCAACCTCTTCATCTGCTGTAATCAGATCCACTTTTCCAATTTCCTGTAAATACTTGTCCAGGGATGCGGTTTCCCTATTTGTTACCTGTTTGGTAATCTTTAGCTGTCTCATGTACCCGTAGTCTTTTTTTAATTTAAATGTTAATGAATTAAACTATGATTTTTGTCATAATTGTGAATGATGAAAGTAGTTCATTTACACATTATGTTATATATACGTAAGGAAATGCAAAAAGGTTACAAAAATTATTTTATTTGGTTATATTTGGAATAATCTTAGTAAATTGCAGAATTTCAATATAATTTTAGATTAAAAGTAAGATTAGCGATGACTTTAATTCAACTTCAATATGTATTAACTGTTGCCGAATATAAAAATTTCACCATTGCAGCAGAAAAGGCTTTTGTAAGCCAGCCTACATTAAGTATGCAAATTCAGAAACTGGAAAAAACTTTGGGAGTTGAATTATTTGACAGGACTACTAATCCTATAAAGATCACTCCTATAGGGAAAAAAATTATAAATCAGGCAAAAGTAATTCTGCAGGAAGCCGGAAAATTATCCAAGATAGTAGAAGAAGATAAAAAAAGTATGAACGGTACTGTAGTAATGGGTATTATACCCACTATAACCCCAACTTTAGTACCCCTTTTTTATAAAACATTCAGAAGTAAATATCCTGAATCAGAGTTGGTAATCAGAGAATTAAAAACAGAAGATATTATAAGAGGAATAAAAGAAGGATATTTGGATTTTGGAATTTTAAATACGCCTCTGGAAGAAGCCCAAATAATAGAAAAACCCATTTATAAAGAACCTTTGGTAGGTTACGTATCCCCTCAAAACGGAACACTTTATAAAGAAAAAATAATGAAAGTAGATAAGTTGGATTTCAACTATTTATTGATGCTGGAAGAAGGGCATTGTTTCAGGGATATTGTTTTAGATTTATGCAAGCACAGGGAGGAAATAAATTCCAACATAAAATTGGAAGGAGGTAGCTTTACTACTTTGATCAGTTTAGTAAATGAAGGATTTGGATTTACCATTCTTCCTTTATTGGAGTCGGAAAATTTATCAGAAGCAGATAAGAAGAATGTACGATATTTTGATTCTTCCCCTTCCCGTGAAATTTCACTAATTTATTCAACCAATCAGATCAGGACTACATTTGCAGAAAAGTTTGTAGAATTGGTCAAAAGCATATTGAGAGGAAAACTCTTTTTAGAAGATAAAATAGAGAATAAGCCGCAACTGAAAGTATTGTAAAATAATTAGAATATTGATAAAAAAAGTTAAAACATAGTAAATTTAGTATAAAAAACTTTGATATAAAGTCTGTACATTTTGAAAATTAAATTGCACAGACTTTTTGTATTTTAAACATATGTTCATTATATTTGCAAATAAATATGACTGAAAAAACTTGTAAATTATTGATAAACAATAATATTTAATAAGGTAGAGTCATCTAAGATGAAAAATAAATATAGATTTTGTTCAGAAAATTGTAAAATTAAATATAAAATTAAAAAGTACTAGCTAAAAATTATGATAGAAACAGATATTTTAATAATAGGAGCCGGGCCTACCGGATTATTTGCCGTTTTTGAAGCAGGGTTATTAAAATTAAGATGTCACATTATAGATGCTCTTCCCTGCATAGGCGGACAATTGACAGAATTATACCCTAAAAAGCCTATTTTTGATATTCCCGGATATCCGACGATACAGGCAGGAGATTTAGTGAAAAACTTATATGAACAAATCAAGCAGTTTGAGCCGGGATTTACCTTAAATGAAATTGCACAGACTATTGATAAACAAGAGGATGGTACTTTTATAGTTACTACAGATAAAGGGACGAAACACCATGCAAAAGCAGTGGCAATAGCTGCAGGATTAGGGAGTTTTGAACCTAAAAAGCCTTTAATAGATAATATTGCAGAATATGAAGATAAAGGAGTCGATTATTTTATAAAGAATCCGGAACAATTCAGAGGTAAAAAAGTTTTGATAGCAGGAGGAGGAGATTACGCCATAGACTGGAGTATTTTTATAGCTGAAATTTCAGGAGAAATTAATTTTGTAAACAGAAGAAATGAATTTATAGGAGCTTTGGATTCCGTTTAGAAAGTTCAGGTATTGAAAAATCTGGGGAAAATCAACTTGATTACTCCGGCAGAGATTGTGGGAATTAAAGGAGAAGGAAAAGTGGAATCTTTAATTATCGAAAAGGAAGGAAATAAATTTGAAAAAGAAGTAGATTACTTTATTCCGTTATTTGGATTAACACCTAAATTGGGACCTATTGCCAATTGGGGGCTGGAAATTGAAAAAAATGCAATCAAAGTAAACAATGCTTTAGACTATCAGACTAATATAGACGGAATTTATGCAATTGGAGATATTAACATTTATCCGGGAAAGCTAAAGCTGATTCTTTGCGGATTCCATGAAGCTACCCTGATGTGTCAAAGTGTTTTCAATAAACTCAATCCGAATAAAAAGTATGTTTTGAAATATACCACGGTGGGAGGAGTGCAAGGTTTTGACGGCACAGTAAAAGAAGCGGAAAAAGCAGTTGTAAAATCCATAGATTAAAAAGAAATAAACCAGAAAACCGGTTTTATAAATATGATAAATTTAACAGTAATAGACAGAGAAGGAGAAAAGCATGAGGTAGAGGCTCCTGTAGATATGTCCATGAATTTAATGGAACTGATACGGGCTTATGAACTGGCCCCGGAAGGAACCGTCGGTACATGTGGAGGAATGGCTATGTGTGCATCCTGTCAGATTTATATTCTCAGTCAGAATATTTCCTTGCCGGAAAAGAGCGATGAGGAAGAAGCCATGCTTTCAGAAGCTTTTTTTGTTAAAGATAATAGCCGGTTAGGATGTCAGATCTTTATTACAAAGGAAATTGACGGATTAGAGTTTGAGTTGGCTCCTGAGAGTTAGAGTTTAAAATGAAAGAAATTTCATTATTAAAATCTTTCCTGGATGAAAAAGCCGAACAATACAATCAGGTAGAATTTATCAATACAGATCCCATTCAGATTCCGCATTCTTTTTCCAGAAAGGAAGATATAGAAATT
>JAVBRH010000278.1:0-3216 GCA_031548225.1 Apibacter sp. | reverse complement strand
ATTTCTGCAGTTAGAAGTGTGGGAAACTGCTACAAACGAAGATATAAGCACTTTTGTGTCTATCTAGGTGCCAATACAGTAACTTTCTCAATTATCAATAGAATACTAGGAATTTTCATTTCATTACAATATTTTACAATCCGGGAGATTTGCTCAACCGTCCGGGGTTTCAGAACTACGGTAGGAAGAAATCGCAGATTTTCGGTTTGATCGTAAGAATATCCCGTAAGGTTTTCTTCGTCATAAAAACAAGAATCCTTTCCCAGAAGTTCTGTAAAATAGTGAATATATTCCGCCATGCCACAGTAAAATTAGCTACAAAAATAGTAAATCAGAAAAGAAAAACAGAGTTAACCGGGATAAAAGTTGTAGGCATTATACGGGACTGTAACTTAAAAATAACAGCTTATCCAATTTTTACGGTAATGACCGACAACAAATTTTTATATTTGTACTCATGTTTTCAAAGTAATTTCCTCTATTATTGGTAGTCTTTGTTCTATGTTGCCTTATCCTGTTTTTTCTTAACCTGTTGACGGGATTTGATAACATTTCCGTTTCCGATTTTTTTTCTTCCGGAGGGGAGACTAAAGATTTGATTATTTCTTATCGGCTGCATAAGACCCTGGCGGTGGTTTTTGCCGGAATATCCCTTCCTGTAAGCGGGTTTTTATTACAGGAATTATTTAAAAATCCATTGGCAGAGCCTTCCATACTGGGTATTTCCTCCGCTTCCGCTTTAACGGTGGCTTTGGTTATCTTTTTAGGAATACCTCATTTTTTTGAAGATTATGAGTGGATCAGCGGGTGGGTTATTATCCTGAGTGCATTTGCCGGAGCTCTTGCAGTATCTCTGCTTTTGTTATCCGTTACCCGGAATATTAAAAATGCGGCTACTTTTATTATCATAGGATTGCTTATTTCTTCTTTTTGCGGTTCTATTATCAGTGCTCTGCAATTCTATTCCCAGTCCGAAACCCTGAAACAATACGTTATATGGTCTTTCGGCTCTTTTGAGGGACTTTCATCTGTTCAGACTCTGGTTTATTTCAGTTGTGTTTTAGCCGGATTGATCCCGGCCTTTCTGTCGGTAAAAAAACTGATCGGTTTTTTGATGGGAGAGGAATATGCAAAAGTACTGGGGGTGAATGTAACCTTATTGAAAGTATGGGTCATCCTTGCAGTTGCTTTATTAACAGGAAGTACAACTGCCATGCTGGGGCCTATTGTTTTTATAGGAATCATTATTCCTCATTTTTGCAGGCAGATTGAAAATCCGGCTTCTTTGTGGGCGCAGATGTTATTGAATATTTTCACAGGAATTGGCTTTATGCTTATTATCAGTCTGATTATGGCCAAAACTCAGCTTCCGGTTAATATATTATCTTCCATTATTGGTGTTCCCGTTATTTTATTTATGATTTTAAAAAATAAATTCAGAAATTCATCCTATTGAAAACAGATAATCCATATATCCTGCAAATTACCGACCTTTCTATCGGGTATCAAAAATCTTTGCTGTCCCATATCCGGGCAGAAATAGAGGAGGGGGAGACCGTATTACTGGCAGGCAAAAACGGATGTGGAAAAACCACCTTATTAAAAACGTTATTTAAAGAACTACCCGCATTAGCCGGGAATATAAAGATCAACGGTAGGGATATTTCCAAAATTCCGGCTTCGGAAATAGGAAAACAGGTTTCGGTAGTTCTTTCCCGAAGCGAATTGAGTCCTCATCTGAAAGTTTATGATTTGATTGCTTTGGGCAGGTATCCTTATAAAAAATGGTATGAGAAACTGAACGATAAAGAGGTCCATGATATTAAGGAGATAATGAACTTGCTAGACCTGAATAAATACAAAAATTACTATGTCAGTGAACTTTCTGATGGAAATCTGCAGAAAACCCTGATTGCAAGGGCTTTGATTCAGGACAGTCCTCTGCTAATTCTGGATGAGCCCACCTCTCATCTGGATATTTTTAATAAACTGGAGATCATGAGATTATTAACCCACCTGGCTAAAGAAAAAAAGAAGGCGGTGTTGTTCACATCTCATGATCTGGATTTAGGTCTGTCAGCAGCGGATAAGCTTTGGTTTATTAAGGAAGATACTATGCTGACCGGTTTTACGGAGGATCTGGCAAACCGGGAAAATATCTTGGAATATTTTGCCGGAAAATCCATGGAATTTGACTATTATTCCCGGGAATACGGAGCTGTGGGCATAAAAAGAAAAAAAGAAATCCGGATAACCGGATGTTCTCCCTCTCTATATTGGCTGCAAAAAGCGCTGATAAGGAACCGGTTTTCAATAAAGGAAGATGCAGAAATTCATGTTTTTGAGAAAGAAAATAAGTTTATCATTCAGTATCAGGGAAATGAAACTTTCTTTTCTACAATACAAGAGGTTGTTAACTTTTTAAATTAATTTTTTTATTTTGTTAGAGTTGTTAACATACCGTATGGTATGTTTTTTTATTTAATTCAAGTTACCAAATTGTTGTAGAATAACATATTATGTATTTTATTGGATTGTTATTTATTATTTGATAATTTCATAGGGTTAAATTTGTAAAAAGTTGGATAATTTAAAGTTTTGATGAAACCACTAATTATAACTTAAAAATTAATAAAAAATAATGAAAGTAAACCACATAAAATAAGGTTTGAAAAAGACAATATTATGAAAAAGAAATTGCTACTTTAATTGGAGCAAAATAAATCATGAAAAAATCAACCCTAATAAAAATAGCTATCGGAATAATTATTTTAGTGATAACTGGCTTTATATTAAATCCTTTTTATTGGTTAATGCAACCCAAAAAAAGAATAGAACAACCCAATTTAAACCAACAGGAATCCATTTTTTTCAATCAACTTAGAAATAAATATAATTGTGAATTGGAAAGAAGTTACTACAATTATAACTCTCAGGGGAATGATACTTTAAGGGAAAAAGACTATAATAAATTTCCTTTTGAATATGCAATATCAATGAATTTTATCAAAGATCCTCATCCACAGATAAGTGAAGATTCTATATATGCAATAGGATTATATATTAAAAATATTGTTTTAAACAAAAACCCAAATCTAAAGAAAATTATATTCTACAAGGGATATGATAGTTATAGATATATATATGATAGTAAAAAAGATTCTTTATATAAAGAATAAATGAAAAACGACGCTTTTTTTTCCTCAAGATCAATAA
>JAVBRH010000319.1:0-9197 GCA_031548225.1 Apibacter sp. | reverse complement strand
ATCGGCACATTAAATTATTAATTTAATTTCCTTGGGTCGGTTATTTTCCCTGTTACGGCAGCAGCAGCAGCTACAAGCGGGCTGGCTAAGATAGTCCGTGCTCCGGGGCCTTGTCGTCCTTCAAAATTCCGATTAGTGGTGGAAACGGCATATTTTCCCGCAGGAACTTTGTCGTCATTCATCGCTAAACAAGCAGAACATCCAGGCTGACGGATTTCAAAACCGGCATCGGTCAATATCTGATATAATCCTTCATCCTTTAATTGCTGCTCCACTCTGTGACTTCCGGGTACTAACCATACTACGACACTATCTGCTTTTTTCTTTCCTTTTACAAAGTTGGCAAAGGCTCTGAAATCTTCAATTCTTCCGTTGGTACAACTTCCCAAAAATACGTAGTCGATTGATTTTCCCTCCATTTTTTCTCCCGGATGGAATCCCATATAATCCAATGACTTTTTGAAAGAGGTTTGTCCGGTTTCATCCATACCTTCCAGAGAAGGAATAGTTCCACCTATAAATATTCCCATTCCCGGGTTGGTTCCATAAGTAACCATCGGCTGTATTTTAGCTGCATCAAATTCGTATTCCTTGTCGAATTTAGCTCCTTCGTCTGTTTTCAGAGTTTTCCAGTAAGCAAGGGCTTTTTCCCAGTTTTCTCCTGTAGGTGCGAAATCTTTTCCTTTAATATAGTTAAAAGTGGTTTCGTCCGGAGCGATTAATCCTCCGCGGGCTCCCATTTCTATACTTAAATTACAAAGGGTCATTCGTTGTTCCATATTCAGATTTCTTATCGCTTCTCCGGCATATTCCACGAAATATCCGGTAGCTCCTCCGGTGGTAAGTTGGGAAATCATATATAAAGCCAGGTCTTTGGAAGTAACTCCTTCTCCTAACTTCCCGTTAAAGGTAATTCTCATAGTTTTAGGCCGGGTTTGCAGGATGCATTGAGTAGCCAAGACCATTTCTACTTCACTGGTTCCAATTCCGAAGGCAATGGCTCCAAATGCTCCGTGAGTGGAAGTGTGGCTGTCTCCGCATACAATGGTCATACCCGGTTGGGTGTATCCGTTTTCCGGCCCTATGATGTGAACCACTCCATTTCTTTCATTTCCTAATGCATAAAGAGTTAACCCAAAGTCCTCCGCATTTTTGGAAAGAGTATCCAATTGTTTTTTTGAAATAGGGTCTTGTACAGGCTGGTCCTGATTACAAGTAGGGGTATTATGGTCGGCAGTTAATGTAGTTTGTTGGGGTCTGAAAACTTTCAGGCCTCGTTCTCTTAGCCCGTTGAATGCCTGAGGACTGGTAACTTCATGGCAAAAATGTCGGTCGATATATAATTGTGTCGGACCGTCTTTTATGGAAGTTACAGCGTGGGCATCCCAGATTTTATCAAATAATGTTTTCATACTTTTCTAATTTTTATTTGAATGTTTTTTTATTGTTTTTTATGTTTTTTCATTTATTGTACGGGAAACTTGTTTACTGCATTGATAAATGCTTCTACAGTAGCAGCAATAATATCGGTATTGGCCGCAAATCCATAATAATTGATTCCTTTGTATTCTACCTGCATATGCACCTTTCCAATGTCATCGCTTCCTTTATTAATCGCCTGAATTAAGAATTCATGAATGGTTACCTGTCTTTTTAAAATCTCGCGGACCGCCCCGATGGCAGCATCTACCGGGCCGTTGCCGAAACAACTTGTACTGAATTTCTCTCCTGCAATATCTAATCCTACTACGGCTACGCAACGAACTCCTATACCGGAAGTTACCTGAAGGTAATCCATTTTTATGCGGCTTCCTCCATTGGTTTCTTTTCCAGCTAAGATTAATAAATCTTCATCATTGATATCTTTTTTTCTATCGGCCAATTCCAAGAAATTTTCATAAATTTCAGATAATTCATCGGCATCAACTTTAATTCCTAATAGATTTAACCTGCTTTTTAAAGCATGGCGTCCGCTACGTGCAGTAAGCACAATAGAGTTATCGTCTATTCCTACTTCTTTCGGGTCTATGATTTCATAAGTGGACAAATCTTTTAATACTCCGTCCTGATGGATTCCTGAGGAGTGCGCAAAGGCATTTCTTCCGACAATCGCTTTGTTAGGCTGTACCGGCATATTCATCAAGTTGGATACCATTTTACTCAACGGATAAATTTTTGGAGTGTTGATATTGGTTTCCAACTTCAATTCCTTATGGCTTTTTATTGCCATTACCACCTCTTCCAAAGAGGTATTTCCGGCGCGTTCTCCAATTCCATTAATGGTCACTTCCACCTGCCGAGCTCCGTTTATCACTCCCATTATTGAATTGGCAGTAGCCATTCCTAAATCCTGGTGGCAATGAGTAGATAATATGGCATTTTTCATGTCCACATGGTCTATCAAATATTTTATTTTTTCTCCGGATTCGGTTGGAAGGCAATATCCGGTAGTGTCCGGGATATTTACTACCGTAGCTCCGGCATTTACCACAGCCTGAACCACTTTTGCCAAATACTCGTTGTCCGTTCTTCCGGCATCCTCTGCATAAAATTCCACATCTTCCACAAATTTTTTAGCATAGGCAGTTGCTGCTGCAGCTCTTTTGATGATTTCTTCCTGAGTGGAGTTAAATTTATGCTTGATATGGAAATCAGAAGTTCCTATACCTGTGTGAATTCTTTTTTTCTTGGCATATTTGAGGGCTTCAGCGGCCACTTCTATGTCTTTTTCAACTGCACGGGTCAGAGCACAGATGGTAGGCCAGGTAACCGCTTTGGATATTTCCACTACGGAATTGAAATCTCCGGGACTGGAAACGGGAAATCCGGCTTCAATAACATCTACGCCCAGTTCTTCCAACGCTTTGGCTAATTGTATTTTTTCGATTGTATTCAATTGACACCCAGGGACCTGCTCCCCGTCTCTTAATGTGGTGTCGAAAATAAATAATTTCTCCATCATTTATAGTGTATAATATCGGTTTTACTTTTTCGGTTAAAACATAAAAAGCCTTTCTCGTCTGAGTGAGAAAGGCTTTTTTATATTTTGTATGATTTACAACACAAATACAGCATTACTCACCCTGAGGTTGTCCCAGAATCAGAATAATGCTAATTATGTTTGTAAATGATGACATATTTCTATTTAATTATTTTTCCAAGTGCTAAATTACGACAATTTTTTAAAACTGCAAATAAAAAAAGACAGAAAATTCATTTGCCACTTGAATATAAGCTGAAAAATAATAAAATATGTAAGGATTACCGGCAGATAAGATGCCAGATAACACCGAATTTGTCTTCTACTGTCCCAAACAGCGGGCTGAAAAATGTAGGAGCCAGTTCCATGTGTACCTTTCCTCCCGTTTTTAATTTGTTAAAGGCTGTTTGGATTTCTTCCTGTGAGGAAAACGGAACGGAAAGTGAAACCATATCCCCAGCTGTAATATTCTGTAGGGTATCACCAATCCATACTTCTGTTCCATTGATGGACATTTCGGCGTGCAATACATAATTTTCCGTTCCTTCAGGGAAATGCTGTTTCATGTCATCGGGCATATCTTTGTAAAATGCCACTTGTTTGTTTTGTATATCAAAAACGGTCTCATATAGTGCAATGGCTTCTCCTGCCTGTCCTGCAAAATTGATAAACGGAATAATCATAAGTGAAAATATTTGTGGTTGAGTTATTTTGCTTCACTGATTCTGAGAGTATTGTCATTTGTGTCAATAAAGTAGCTCTCCGTGTATACATCCGGTTTCAATCCAATAATACTCAATCGGTAAAGGTTCTCCTTTTACAAAGTTCCATCCGAAAACGGCTTCATAAAAGGCAATTTCCCACTCGGGATTGGAAGATCGTATTTCAAAATAAGAAATAGTGTTAAAGGTCATTGTTCTTAATTTTTAGATGAATTTAATGTAAAAATACAATATTAAATTCTACGTGTTAATACTTTCTTTCAAACAATAATTATCTTTTATTTAAATAATCAGAATTAAATGTCGCATCATCTATTAAGATGTAAGATATTAATTCATAAGTTTGCGGAGCAGATGAAATATTTGTCTTTATCAGCAGAATATATTAAATTATTGAAATATGAGCTTGTTAAGAAATAATCCTATAATCAAAAGAGCCGTTTTATTTATTTATATTATCATTTTAATAGAAGCAATACTTAAACTTTTAGGATATTTTACTTCTGATACACTTATAATATCTTCTTTTTATATTAATTATGAAGGCGGGTTTATCAAACGGGGTTTGTTAGGAAGTATTTTATATTTTTTGGCAGAGAATGTGTCTATAAACCCATTTAAGTTACAAATATTCTTTATAGTTGTTTTGATATTACTTTTGTTTTCTATATTATTCAGATATTTTTATAAAAATAAACTTGATTATTATATACTATTTGGAAGTTTTATGTTGTTAAATGTAATAGCGTATAATATGTTTTTTTTCGTTGATATACTTTTGATCCTGTTCTTCATTTTACAAATATTTATAATAAAGAAGATTAAAAATAATGGTATTAAAATTGTAGTTGTAAACTTATTAAATATTTTTATGATTCTTAATCATGAAGCTTATTTTATTTTTACATTTTTCCCAATACTATATTTGCTTAATGTTGATAGTTTTACACTGAAAAATATAAAAAAGATTATATTTTTATTCCCTTCTTTTCTTGTTTTTCTATTAGTAGGGATTTATTTTAATGGTCATAATGTGGATGAACATATAATAGTTAACAGTTGGGCTAAATTTGGAAATGATTATTCTGATAAAATAAGTAAATTATATTGGACATTTAATTCTACAGATGAAACAATTATTTGGAAAATTCCGATTTTCAAAAAAACACCTCTATATCTTTTGGGCTTCTCAGCCAACACTATTTTGATTTTTATGTCCATGTATGTTTATTTAAGTAAAAACTTTACATCAAAATCCAAATACATTTTTACATTTTTAAGCTGTCAATATTTAGCTCTTATTTTATTGTCTATAATCGCATTTGATTATGTTCGGTGGTTCTGGATTACTAATATAATAACGATAATCACTTTGATTAATGTGAATGTTTCTTCTGGAATATTCAAACCAATAAATTTAAAGATTCCAAATAATATTAATTCCTATAATAAAATTTTGATATTGTTTATTGGTTTGCCTTTAGGAGAAAGCTGGTCTCCTACGCAGTTCATATATACAATGCCTATAAAACACATTTTTGATTTTGGAAATAGGCTTTTGTCCTTATTTACATAAGAGGATTAATTTTTAATCAGTACTAACTGCTGATTTACTACGTCGGGGATTTCTTCCTGGTAATGAGTAACATAAATCAATGCCTTATTGGAGGTGCAGAAATTTTCTATAATTTTCTTAATCTGGTGTTTGTTTTCCATATCCAGACCGTGAAGAGGTTCATCAAGTATCAGGAGGTCGGGATTTTTTACAAAAACCCGCGCTAAAAGTACCAGACGTTGTTCTCCGGTGGAAATATTCAGGAAGGAAGTATCTTTAATGTTCTCAATTCCGAAGATTTTCATCCATTGCAAAGCAATTTTCTCCTGCTCCTCATTGCACTTTCTGTAAAGTCCGATGGTGTCGAAAAAACCCGAGCCGACCACGTCCAGACAGCTTACATTTTTCAAGTAATACAAATGCATTTCAGGGGAAATATAACCGATATGTTTCTTTATATCCCAGATACTTTCTCCAGTTCCTCTTTTCCGGTCAAAAAGGGTAATATCATTAGCATAAGCCTGTGGATTATCGGCGGCTACGAGACTTAAAAGAGTAGATTTTCCGGACCCGTTAGGCCCCAGAAGCGCCCATTTTTCTCCTCTTTTTACCTGCCAGGATAAATCCTTAAGAATGGTACGGGAACCGTATTTTATAGTAACATTTTTAAATACTAAAGCATTTTTAAAGTTGATTTTTTGTGTTTCATCCTGTGAATGTGGAAAATCAGTCCCATTTATGGACGATTTGAACAGCTCTTTCTGGAGTTGTTCATCGGACAAGAAATCGGAACAGCTCACAGCGGGAAATAAGGTTTTATTTTTTATCGGAAGTATGTCGGTAATTATAGGAGGAATATCTGCGGTATCCGATACCAGAAGAATAATTTGCAGATTTTCCATCTGAGTCAGATGTTCCAAAACTTCATTTAAAACTATCCGGGAATTAGCATCTAACCCGATAAACGGATTGTCCATGATTAAAACCCGGGGCCTGGAAGATAAAGAACGGACGATTAAAAATTTACGAAGCTCTCCACTGGAAAGCAAGTTGATTTTTTTTTCAATGAGGTCTTCAATAGCAAAAGCAGAAATCAGGGTTTTTATCCATTCCTGGTCAGGTTCTTTATCCAAAAAGTCTTTAACCGTGGCTATTTCTTCCTCATCCAGACCTATATTCCAGCGCTGCTGATAGTAACTGTTTTGTGTATCCGTAAGAGTATAAATATCCCGGAAAGCCACAAATTTTATAAATTTTCGTGTGTTTTGGGGAGTCTCTTTTTCATCCTTGCAAATGATTTCTCCTGATTTGAGAGCATGTTTTCCGGTTAAAATATCTATAAGAAGTGTTTTTCCTGCGCCATTGGGGCCTATAACAGCCCAATGCTGCCCGCTTTTAACTGTCCAGTTAAGAGGATGCGAAAAAGCCAGAAAATCCATTCGTGGAACGGCGTCTTTTATTTCTATGAGAGTGGAGGTCATCTTTGGATTAATTTTTTGATAAAAATAATACTAATTCATGATAAGGCGGTTATTTTTGTTTTTAATTCGTAACTTATTGATATTTAATGATTTTTAGTGATGCCCCCTAATGTCTTATTCTCTTGAAGTCTTGTTTGGTTAACGGGAAAAATAATTAAGAAAGAGAAAAAGTAAAGTATAAGATTGAAAGACAAAATGTCGCTTTATGTTTGAAATTAATCAATTAAAAAACGACATTTTGGCATAACAAATTTATATATATTATTTTTTTAATAAATAAAGAGCAGATTTTCAAAATTTTACCGTCATAATGTTTTTCTTTGGTTCATAATTTGATAATTTAGAAGTAAGATATTTAAAAACTATGGACTTTAATAAACTAACAATTAAATCTCAAGAAGCCCTGCAACAGGCCCAGGTAATTGCCCAGGGGCTTGAACATCAGGCAATAGAACCGGCACATTTGCTCAAAGCTCTTTTAGAGAGTGAAGCAAGTGTGATTACGTTCATATTAAAGAAGCAAAATTCAAACTTAGCATATATTAACTCTGAATTGGAAGCCATCCTTTCTTCCCTGCCTAAAGTATCGGGGGGTCAGTTGTACCTCTCACCTAATACCAATAAGGCATTGAATGAAGCTCAGCTGGAAGCTAATAAAATGAAGGATGAATTTGTAAGTTTGGAACACATCTTTTTAGGGATTCTTTCCGTGAACGATAAGACTTCCCAGTTATTGAAAGACCAAGGGGTTACTAAAAACGGAGTGTTAAAAGCAATGGAAGAGATTAGGAAAGGAGACAGGGTCACCTCACAATCCGCCGAAGACACCTATAACTCTTTAAATAAGTATGCTAAGAATTTGAATGAACTGGCTCAGGAAGGAAAGTTAGACCCGGTAATCGGGAGAGACGATGAAATACGGAGGGTTTTACAGATTCTTTCCCGGAGAACTAAAAATAACCCGATTTTAATCGGAGAGCCCGGAGTGGGTAAAACAGCGATAGCTGAGGGAATCGCTCACCGGATTATCAACGGGGATGTACCCGAAAACCTAAAGGATAAAACTATTTTTTCCTTAGATATGGGAGCTTTGATAGCCGGAGCCAAATATAAGGGAGAATTTGAAGAACGTTTGAAAGCAGTCGTTAAAGAAGTAACCTCATCTGATGGAAACATTATTTTGTTTATTGATGAAATTCATACTCTGGTGGGAGCCGGAGGTGGAGAAGGCGCCATGGATGCGGCAAATATCCTGAAACCGGCATTGGCGCGTGGAGAACTTCGTTCTATCGGAGCCACTACCTTAAATGAATATCAAAAATATTTTGAAAAAGACAAGGCATTGGAAAGGCGTTTCCAAAAAGTAATGGTAGAAGAGCCTGACGTGGAAGATGCTATTGCCATCTTGCGGGGAATCAAGGAAAAGTATGAAGCGCATCATAAAGTCCGAATTAAGGACGAAGCAGTAATTGCTGCTGTTGAACTTTCCAACCGATATATTTCCGACCGTTTTTTACCGGACAAAGCAATTGACCTGATGGATGAAGCCTCTGCTAAGCTCCGTATGGAAATGAATTCCAAACCGGAAGAATTGGATGCCTTAGACCGGAAGAAAATGCAGTTGGAAATTGAACTGGAAGCAGTAAAACGTGAAGCGGAAAGTCCGACTTCCAATGAAAGTATCAAACAGGCCAATGAAAAAAGGCTGACTTCCGTAAAAGAAGATTTGGCGCAGCTCAATGAAAAAAGAGATGAACTCAGTGCTTCCTGGAAAGCGGAAAAAGAAAGAGCAGAAAAAGTACAGGAAATCCGGAAAAATATAGAAGATTACAAACTGGAGGCAGAACGTGCAGAACGTGCAGGAGATTATGGAAAGGTAGCCGAATTGCGTTATGGAAAAATCAAAGAGCAGGAAGAACTTCTGGCTCAGGCAGAAGAAGAATTATCCGATGACCGTCCGAGATTAATCAAAGAGGAAGTAGATTCCGATGATATTGCAGATGTGGTCGCTAAATGGACGGGAATACCGGTAACCAAGCTGGTGCAGAGTGAACGGGAAAAATTATTGAATTTGGAATCAGTTCTGCATAAAAGAGTAGTGGGACAAGAAGAAGCTATTGAAGCAGTGGCGGATGCCATCCGTAGAAATCGCGCCGGACTTAATGATGAGAGGAAACCTATCGGTTCGTTCTTATTTTTAGGAACTACCGGAGTAGGTAAAACTGAATTAGCTAAAGCTCTGGCAGAGTTTTTATTTGATGATGAAAATTCAATGACCCGTATTGATATGAGCGAATACCAGGAAAAACATACCGTGAGCAGATTGATAGGTGCACCTCCGGGATATGTGGGATATGATGAAGGAGGTCAGTTAACTGAAGCCGTCCGAAGAAGACCTTACTCTGTAATTCTTCTGGACGAAATAGAAAAAGCACACCCGGATGTATTCAATATTTTGT
>JAVBRH010000134.1:0-5946 GCA_031548225.1 Apibacter sp. | reverse complement strand
TTTCTTTTTTTATAAACAGCCCCGCAACAAAGTTGCGGGGCTGTTTATTTTATGGTTGTGCTTTTAGATTCAATTAAGAGAGTACAAAACAAATTCTGTACTCGTATTGACCTTTAGTTATAGCTAAAATCCGCATCCGTAAATTCCGGATTGATTGTGTAAGCCTTTACCATTTGTGTGGTTGTCTGTCCGGGTGCAACAGTTATCATTTTAGTAGGCAGATTATATCCTTCGAAATCTTTGTAATCTGAGTAGGTTTTAGTTAAGGTTTCCGTTGCTCTGACAAATTCTTCCTTTATTTTAAGTCCGCTCTGGACATCAAAATAGGCGATGGTTTTGTTTTTGCCGTCCGTGATGGTTATTTTATAAGCCTTTTTTTCTTCTACCGGAACTACTCCGTCTAATACGGCCTCTTTTTCCGTATAGTATAGCTCAGGAAAAACTCCTTTTCTTCTTTTTAATTCTTCAGATTGTTCATCGCTCATCTTCATGACATTAGAAAATCCTTTTTCTCCGTCAAATCCCTGCTTAATGGTCTGGTCCAGAACAGAAAGAATAGTTATCATTTTATTAGGGCTTTGGATTTTATTGGTGAATGGGGCCGGATCCGGGAATTGTGAGAAAGACATATCTCCTTCTGATTTTAAGGATTTAACTTCCTCCAGTTTGGCTTTACTTCCAGCAATCGCTACATAATAGTTGTTTAATACTCCAGATAAGGTTATGGTATCTCCTTTCTCTGCATCTTTTACTTTTTTCGCTTTTTTTGTCTTTTTTGTTTTTTCAACAGGCTTAGTTTCATTTACCTGTCCGTTTAGTATTATCCCTGTGAATAATAACAGGGAAAAGAAAACAACTCTTTTCATATTCTTTTTACTTTTTAATTTACTAAATATTTATTCTTCAGCTTTAAAATCTTTTTCTGTTAAAGCAGGATTGATTATATAATTTTTTACTGTTTGTGTTACACTTTCAATATCCGGAATAGTAAAGGAACTAACGATTTTAGTCGGTAGCTTATATCCTTCAAAATCCTTATAATCCAAATAATCTGTAATCATTATATAAGGGGAGTCCCCGTAAGAAATTTCCTCCCGTACCTTAAATCCGGTTTGAGTGTCAAAATAGATCGATTTTTCACTATCTCCGGAATCTATTATTATCTTATAAGCATCATTGCCCTCAACTGAAACAATTCCATCCAGAACAGCTTTATTATAAAACAGTTCCGGAAAATATCCTTTCTGAGCTTTAAGCTCTTTCACTTCTTTTTCTGGTAACTGCTCTTCCGGAAAAGTACCCATGCTGGAAAAGCCCTTTTCTCCATCAAATCTTCGTTTTGTAATGATTCGCTCCGTTGTAGACATAACAAGTGTCATTTTATTTGGGCTTTGAAATTTAGTAGTAACGCTCAACGGTTTCTCGGATAATTGTGAAACAGATATTTCCGCTTCTGTGATCATGGATTTAATTTTCTCCATTTTAGCTTTGTTTTCGGCAACCGCTACATAATAATTGTTTAATATCCCGGATAAGGTTATGGTATCTTTCTGTACGTCTTTTACTTTTTTTGCTTTTCTTGTCTTTTCAACAGGCTGAGGTTCATTTGTTTGCCCGTTTAGTATTATCACTGTGGAAAACAGTAGGAAAAAAAAGATGAACTTTTTCATATTCGCTATGTTTTATCTATTTAATATTCTATTCTTCAGCTTTAAAGTCCTTTTCTGTTAAAGCAGGATTGATTATATAATTTTTTATTATTTGCGTCATATTTTCCTGACCCGGAAATGAACTGACGATTTTAGTCGGCAGTTTATATCCTCCGAATTCCTTATAATCCAGATAGTCTGTAACTGACAAGCCATCCCCGGAAGAAATTTCTTCCCGTACCTTAAATCCGGTTTGAGTATCAAAATAGATGGATTTTTTAACATTTCCGGTATTCATTACGATTCTATAAGCATCTTTTCTTTCTACCGAAATAATCCCGTCCAGAACAGCTATTTTATTATTATAAAACAATTCCAGTTCCGGAAAATATCCTTTCTGGGACTTAAATTCTTCTAACTGTTCTTCTGGAAGAGTTCCCATGTTGGAACATCCTTTTTCCCCGTCAAATCCCTGCTTTAGAATAATTTTCCCCATTGCGGACACCGTTACGGCTATTTTGTTGGGACTTTGAAATTTGGTGGTGATAATGGCTGGTTCGGGCAATTGCGGAGCTGGCATTTCTGCTTCCGTAATCATTGATTTGACTTCGTCTATTTTAGCCCTGCTTCCGGCTACAGCCGTAAAATATTTATCCAATACCTGAGTAGAAGTTATGTTTTCTGCTCCTTTCTTAGCAGTTGGGTTATCTACCGGATTTCCATATTTATCGTAGAAGAGAACGGGGTAGCCTAATTTCTCTATTTTAGGTATTACTTCTTCCCCTTTCCCCACGATTAAAACAGTCAGGTTTTCAGGGTCTATTATCTTGGACAGTGCGATTGGAATCTGATTAGCTGATACGGCATCAATATTTTTTAAATAATTTTTATAAAAATCAGGGGAAAGATTTTCTACCATTTGTGTTCTGACAAAACGCCCGGTTGTTTCCGGCTTTTCCAGCCCTAAGGAAAAATTCCCGGTATATTCCGACTTTTTAATGCTTAATTCTTCTTCTGACGGTGCTTTTTTAGTAATGTCGTTAATATTTTTCATTAACGCTGCTACAGCGCTGTCAGTAACATTATTCCTGACTTTGGCATAAGCAGAAAAGTTTCCCGATCGTTTGTAACTGTCCTTTAAAGCCGAATAAGCTCCGTAAGTCCAGCCGTGTTTTTCTCTTAGGTCTTTAAATAATCTTCCTGAAGATCCGTCTCCCAGAATACTATTTCCAATAATGCCGGAGAAATAATCCGTATCGCTTTTTTTGAGATCAGCCAGTCCCATAACACTGATGGAAGATTGTGTGGCACTCGGCAGATCTACAAAAGCAATTTTTACGCCGGATTTATTCTTTTTCAATGCCGGTATTTCCTGACTGACTTCTCCTTTTTCCCAGGATGCAAAACATTCTTCCGCCAGGGCTTTAGCTTCCGCCAGGGATATATCTCCTACTATGGTGAGATAAGCAATATTAGGTTTAAAATACGTTGAATAATAATTTTTAAAATCCGCCAGGGTAATATTGCTTAAAGTCTTTTCCGTCTCATATTCCCCCCAGGCATCCTCTTTTCCATAGAGAAGTACGTTGCGGACTCTTCCGGAAATGGCATCAGGATTTTTTTCGTCGGCCTCCAGAGCAGTCTTAGCCTGTTTTTTTAGCCTGTTCAATTCTTCCTGATTGGAAAAAGAAGCATTGTACAGCAATTCCTGCAATATTTTCATACTGGGTATCAATTGTTTCTTCAGGGAAGAAACTCCCAGATAAGTACTTCCGGCATAAAAGTCGGAGCCTAAAAAGTCTATTTTTTCATCTAATTCTTCTTTGGTATAATTCAGGGTTCCGGCACGGAGCATATCTCCGAACATAGAGGTGTATCCTGCCTTATCTCCTTCTTTAACCGCAGTTATATCCAGGTTTACATCTACCCTTACCACGGGAAGTTTATGATTTTCCACAACAATTACCTTCAGACCGTTAGGCAGAGTGAAGTTTTCTACCTTTCCGAAGTTAACCGGCCTTTCAGGCAGGGGCTGAGGGGGCTGTTTTCTATCAACCTGGGCTAAAGCCCAAATAGAGGATACCCAAATAAAAACGGCAGTGTAAAATATTTTTTTCATTTTCGGAATTACTTTTTCTCAGGGGTTACTGTTAACTTAACTCTTTGATTTTTATTCAGGTATTGATTTGCTACCCGTTTCACATCTTCGATGGTAATATTCCGGTAAATATCAATCTCCGTATTGATGAGGTTGGTATTGTGATAGAACAGGTAATCATCCGACAGGCTTTCCGCTATTCCTTCCATAGAGGAATTACTGTCCACAAAGGTTTTTTCCAGTTTATTGATTTGAGTGTCCAATTCTTTTTGGGTGATTCCGTTTTTCTTAAGGTTTTCTATTTCCTCATCAATGGCATTGGCCAGTTGTTCCGTAGTCACTCCCTGATTGGTCAGTCCGAAAACCAGAAAAGCACCATAGTCTTCCAGGGGCCATAAAAAAGAACCGGCATACATGGCCAGTTGTTTTTTATTCTGAACGTTTTTTACGATCCGGGAGGATTCTCCATTGGATAGAATATCTCCGATAATGGATAGTACGTAAGCATCCCGGTCTGTCTGTTTGGGAGTTCTGTATCCTAATATCAGGGCGGGAACCTGGGCGTTTTTATCTTCGGTATTTACTTTTATCTCCTTAGTAATGGGCGCTTCTTTCACATTGGGTTGTTCTATGGTATGAGTTCCTTTGGGTATAGAGCCGAAATAATCCTCTATCATTTTTTTTACCTTATCTGTGTCGATATCTCCGGCTATGGTTAATACAGCATTGTTAGGCACATAGTACATTTTATAAAAATCGATGTAATCCTGTTCCGATGCAGCATCCAGATCTTCCATGGAGCCGATGACCGCCCAATGATACGGATGGGTGGGAAAAAGATTATTCCAGAGTACCCGTGTAATGGCATCGGAATAAGGACGATCGTCTATTCTCAGTCTTTTTTCTTCCTTTACTACCTGCCGCTGGGTTTCGATACCTTCCTTGTCCACTTTGGCATGGAGCATTCTTTCACTTTCCAGCCACAATCCCAATCCGACCTGGTTGGAAGGGAGTACTTCGTAAAAGTAGGTGCGATCCTGCTGAGTATTGGCGTTGTTTACTGCTCCTGCCTTTGATATATATTTGTCAAATTCTCCTCTTTTAATATTTTCAGAGCCTTCGAAAAGCAGGTGTTCGAAAAAATGAGCGAATCCTGTCCTGTCCGGTTTTTCATTCTTGCTTCCTACATGATAGGAAACCGAAACAGCCACTACCGGATTACTGTTATCCTGATGGAGAATAACATGAAGGCCGTTGGACAGGTCGTATTCCTCAAACTTGATTTGTTGGCCGAATACACATCCTGTCACCCATAAAAACAGCAGTATTGTTTTCTTCATTTACAAATTTAGATTAGTTTTAACTTTTATTTAATGCAATAATCTTGCCTTTATTTTTTCTTTTGTTTTATTAATTCCCTTAAAACTTTAAGAACACCGTCTTCGTCATTGGAAACTGTGTGAAAACGGGCACTTTGCTTAAGTTTCGGGTGAGCGTTTTCCATTGCAAAACTAAAATATCCTGTTTCCATCATTTCCAGGTCATTCAGGTAATCCCCGAAAACCATAGTCTCTTCGTAGGGAATGTGTAAAATATTCTGTACTTTTTTTAAAGCAAATCCTTTGTTCGAATTTTTAATGGAAATATCCAACCAATGCTTTCCGGATATTTTTACCAGGGATTCATTTTCCAGATGTTTCACATAAGGGAAAACGTTTATTTCGGAGTCTGTTTTATTATAGATAGCAGTTTTTACGATTTTATCATCGATAGGTTTTAATAAATCCGGAAGTATTTTTCTTTTTGGATAATAAGGGTTTACATAGTTATCAAATTCAGGATAAGATTTTTCCACATACGCATTTTTCAGTCCACACAAAAGGATTTCCGTTTCCGGGAGAGTTCGGCATATTTTAACCGCTTCTTTTATAATTCCGGTTTCCATTTCCTGTATTAATATTTCCTGTTCCTGATGAACTACATTTCCTCCGTTTTCGGCTATGAAATAAACGGTTTCCTTTACAGGTTCAAAAACATTCAACAGACTGAAGTATTGCCTTCCGCTGGCAGCGGCAAAATAGATTCCGAGTTCTTTTAGCTGTTGGTATATTTCAAAAAACTCTGGATTTAGAGAGCAATCGGAATGGAGTAGGGTTCCGTCCATGTCCGTGGCTATCAGTTTTACTTTTGTGTAATCCG
>JAVBRH010000189.1:0-15102 GCA_031548225.1 Apibacter sp. | reverse complement strand
ACTGGTGCGGCCCGTGCAAACTTATGGACAAAAACACCTTTCATAACGAACAGGTAGCAAAATATGTGAATGAGAATTTTATTCCTGTAAAGTTTAACGCAGAATCTACGGAAGATATCCTGTTCATAGGGAAAAATTATGAATGGGTAACTAACGGGAGAGTCGGAATACAATCTCTGGCTTATGTTCTATTGGGGGGAGAATTAAGATACCCTTCCGTAGCCATTATAAACAAAGAAGGACAAACCCTTATCGTCATTCCCGGCTTTTTCTATCCCGACGAATTTCTGAGTATAATCAAGGAAGTTAAAACGCAACTTGACGAATTTACCGTTAAGGGAAAGAATTAAATATTCCTTTCTCCTTAATAATCCAGACAATTTCCGGAACATCTTTTCTTTTTCCTTCATAACGGGGGTAAATAGTTCCTGTTACAATAACCTTTTCAACCCCATTACTTTTCAAATCTCTTTCAGGAATTTCCTTTAAAACCAAATAGTTTAGATTCCCGGAAACCGGATCGGTCTTTTTATTTAAAATTTGTATTTTTTGAGATTTCCACGAATAAATTCTTTCATAATTTATCGACTTATATTCCACCTTATTTATCCGCTCCCCTGTAATATACGGCTCTATGATATAGGACCCTATCCGCTCCTGATTATCCCTTTCATCCCTTAACAATAAAAGATTTTTTCCTTCCCGGAATCCTACCAACGGATATTTATTATCAAAAACAATAAGATTTTCCTTTTTAGAAGCTTTATATTCATTAGTTAGCCGGATTAACTGAAAAAGAGCCAGGCAAATCAAAAAAGGAAATGCGGCTTTTAACTGGGGCTTTTTTAAAAAATACCGGAGCAGAATAATAGAAAAGACAATCGCTGTTAATTCCTTTAAATCCACAGAAATATACCGGAACAGAAAAAAATTAACGGAAGAAATCCAACGGCTGCTCTCCACCAGTAATAAAACCAGAAAATCATAGACCTGACCGGGATAATACTGAAAATGTGCCGGAAACAAAACGATAATTAATTCCAAAACCGAGGAATAGGTAATAACAAAAGTATAAGGAATAATTAAAATATTAATCGGAACAGACAGCAGGGAAAACTGATGAAAATAATACACAACTAAAGGTAAAGTTCCCAATTGTGCTGCCAATGTTACAGATAATGGCTCCATAATCCGCTGGTTAATTTTTTTGTTTCCTGTTTTTAAATACCGGGTAATTAAAGGCGACAGCCAGCACATAAAAAATACGGCAGCATAACTCAACTGAAATCCTACAGAATAAATCTCATAGGGATCACAGAGTAAGATAAGAATAGCCGACAGGGATAAACTGTGATAAATATTGGAAATTCGCTTTAACAGTTCAAAAACATAATAAATAGTGATCATCAGGCAGGAACGGAATACCGAAGAAGACAACCCTACAAAACAACCGAACAACCACACAAAGACAAGGGAACCGATTATGGTAATCTTCCTGTTTTTTCTCCCCAGAAAAAGAGAAAAAACACTGAAAACCATTGAAAAAATAAAAACAATATGTGTTCCGGATATGGCAATCAAATGCATGATACCTGCTTTGGAATAAGCATCGATCATATCCTTTTTCATTTCAGAACGATCTCCCAGCAAATAGGCTTTTAAAAATTCTTTAGAATCTTGGGATAAAACCGATTCATCCACTTTCTGAGCCAATAATTGATTGGAATTTTTAATCCGATACCAAAAAGAAGAATGAGCTTCCTGAGAAATGATTTTTTCTACTGTGCCCGTTCGTAAAATGTATTTCCTTTCCAGATATTTTCCATAATCGAATTGATGAGGATTTAAAGCCGGAGGAATCTTCTGAATTCTTGCCAAAATCCTGTATTCATTTCCCAAGATAAGTATAGAATCAAATTTCCCTTTATCTAACAGTAATAGTATTTTCCCGGAGGTATAAACCTGCTTATCCTGATAAGAAACCGATTGTACTTCTGCCGTATATTTTCTGTTCCTTTCATTGGAATTATTTTGTTCTTCCACTCTTACCGAAAGATATTGTACTCGGTCTTTTTCCGTAAAATGCGTGTAGTGGTCTGAAGCAATATGGGTAGTAAAACCTGTCACTATGGTTCCTAACAAAAACCAGCAGAATATAGAAACAACAGAAAATACGATTCGAAACTGAATCTTAAACATGATAAATCCTAAAAACACAAGCAGTATGGATAGAAATATACAAACCCAAACCGGAGAAATGAAAAGGCAAGGATGTAAAAATATCCCCGACATTAATGATAGTAAATAAAAGGTATATGGATGTTTTCCTATATTCATTATCTCCTTTTCGTAGAATCAGTAAAAATCAAGACCCGGAAACATACCTCATCTTATAATTTCACGTAAAAATATAGTTTATTTATCTATTTTAAAAATAAAAATACAGCATTTGATTTATTATTTTAACTTGAGTTCAACTTAATAAAAGAAAGATAAAGATAGAAAAAATTATAATCAAATGATTATACTTAATAGCTATACCGAACTCACCTTATTATAGCAACATACACATTTATATTCTTTTTAAACTATTTATTTTAATTAATAAGAAACCAATAAAACTAAATTAGTTTTATTAGTTTTTATTCTTATCTTTGTTTAAGATAAAAACGGTTACTTATGGACAGTTTTAAGAAAAGAATTATCACTAAAACATTAGAGTTATTTGATATCATAGGAGTTAAAGCAGTTACTACGGATGTAATAAGTAAAGAATTAAAAACCTCCAAAAAAACCTTATACGAACATTTCTCCAGTAAAGAAGAACTAATCAAGCAAACCCTTAACGAATCCCTATCTGATTCCATAACTGAACTGGAAGATAAAATCAAGAACTATTCGAATACCATTCATCAACAATTTTTGATTTTAGAAAATATCCAAAACCTGTTTTTTATTAAAAAAAACAAAATTTCCCTGCAACTGGAAAGATTTTACCCTGAAATCTATCTCGAAACCCTCCAAATACAAAAACAATTTATAAAAACCCTTCTCAAAAACAATATAACACTGGGAATAGAAGAAGGACTATACCGTGCAAAAATCAACAAAAAACTCACCGCAGAGTATTTCTATCTCGTAACGGAACGAATAATCATGGATGAAAACAATCCTGATATGAACCCTGCTCAGGATAATACAAAAAATTACTTTCTGGAATTACTCATATACTCCATTATAACCAAAAAAGGAGCAAAAGAACTGGAAAAAATAACAAAACCCAACAAATCAGGAAGGAGAAATTGAAGTCACTTCCAGGTGGAATTGAGGTATAATAGCAATTAAATGTTCAAAAATTGCAGCCTGAATATCCTCATATTTCTTCCAGTCTGAAGTAGAGGTAAAACAATAAATTTCAACCGGCACACCATAAACCGTAGGATCCAGCTGTCTTACCACGATAGTATCTTTCTGGGAAATAGCCTTATTGTTCTTCAAAAATAACTCTGCATAATAGCGAAACACCCCCATATTAGTCAAACCACCTTCACCTGCAGTCGTCACAGGATATTTAAATCCAGCTTTTTTATTTTCCTCCGCCTCTTCCTTCTTCTGTTTCAAATAATCCTGTAAAATTTCAATCTGTATCAAATCCGAAAATAATGCCTCATCCATAAGTTTGAAAGACCTGAAGTTAAACAATAAAGACCTTTTAATCCTTCGTGTGTTGGAGCCCTGCATAGCTTCATAGCTCTTTACCTCTGCGGAAATCAGATCATACGTAGGAATGGTGGAAACCGTTTTATCCAAATTCTGGATTTTTGTAGTTACCAGATTAATATCCTTCACATTTCCTTCCGCATTATACTTTGGAACGGAAATCCGATCGCCCACCTTCACATGCCTGGAACTGGCTATATTGAGCCCTGCAACAAATCCCAGAATAGGATCTTTGAATATCAGTAAAATTACCGCCATAATGGCTCCTAAAAAAGTAAATATTTTGGAGCTGGTCAGGTCAAACAATATTGAAATACAAATAAATCCGGAAACGAGGACGATAAAGATTTTAAGTAATTCGGTAAAAGTTTTCAATGCTACCGTACGATAACTCCGGTCCCTGTTCCTCACATCTGTATAAGCATCAACAAGACTGATAAAGAATTTCGCCAGGAAGATCACCAGAAAGACACTGAAAACCAAATCCAAAATATGAAAACTCTGCGGATGATGGTAAAAAATCAAAGGCACCAGCAAATAACAAACACCCAGAGGCAACAAATGGAAAAAACTGGTAAATACATCTTTTTTCATAAAAGTATTCATCCACACGTTTCCCGTTTTCGGAACCAGTTTCTGTACCACCCCGAGCAAAACTTTGCGCTGAAACAAATCCAGTAACAAAAAGATGATAAGGACAATCAGCACTTTCACTCCTATCTGGGAAAACAGCACCAGTCCTTCAGGAAAATGATCCGCGATGTACTCATGCAGCCCGTTAATATAGGGATTCATATTTTCCATTCTCAAATCTGCCGCCTCATTCATACCGAATACATTTAGTTAAGTAAAGGTAGAAAATAACCCGGAACAAACCGACAGTGCAAAGAAATTTATATTTACCTTTACTTTGAAAAATAATGTGGTTTATGCCTGATATTGTCTGGATTATATTGATTTCCCTGTTGATGATTATCGGTGTTATCGGCTCTGTACTTCCGGTGCTCCCCGGAACTCCTCTTACCTTTGCCGGATTGTTAATTTATAAATTTATCCCCCCCGGACAATCCTTAAGCTGGTGGTGGATTGCCCTGGCAGCTTTTCTAACCGTTCTGTCACTGATTGTCGGATATTTCATTCCCATACTTACCACTAAAAAATACGGAGGTTCCAAATATGGCGCTATCGGAGCCACTTTAGGTATATTTGCCGGGTTATTCCTGCCTTTCGGCCTTATTTACGGCCCTTTTTTAGGTGCGCTTATCGGAGAGCTGATTAATGACTATACCAATCAGAAAAAGGCGATAAAAGCCTCCTGGGGTGCTTTTCTGGGATTTCTTCTTGGAATAGGTGTCAATATACTGATATGCGGTATCATGATTACCATTTTTTTCGTACATCTGGCGTTTTTCTAAATCGTTATCGAAAAAAATTCCTATATTGTAAAGAACAAACCAAAAAGATAAAGTGTATGAAATTGTATCCGATTGAAACTGGTAACTTTAAATTAGACGGAGGAGCGATGTTCGGGGTGGTTCCAAAATCCATCTGGCAAAAAACCAACCCGGCAGATTCCGGTAATATGATCGACCTTGCCATGAGATGCCTGCTTGTTGAAGATGGGAAAAGGCTTATTCTGATAGATACGGGAATCGGAAATAAACAAAACGAAAAATTCTTTGGCCATTACTATTTATGGGGAGATTTCTCACTCGAAAAATCTTTAGCCCAATATGGCTTTACTTTAGATGATATTACGGATGTTTTTTTAACTCATCTACATTTTGACCATTGCGGGGGAGCTGTCCAATGGAATAAGGATAAATCGGGATATGAACCTACATTTAAAAATGCTACATACTGGAGTAACAAAGCTCATTGGGAATGGGCTGTAAACCCCAATCCGAGAGAAAAGGCCTCCTTCCTGAAAGAAAATATCCTTCCGCTCGAGGAAAGCGGACAACTCCGATTTATGGATGTTCCCGAAGATAATTTTTTAAAGGATTCTCCTTTAGGATTCGATATTTACTTTATAGACGGACATACGGACAAGCAAATGCTTCCGGTTATTACCCATGAGGGGAAAACCATCATTTATGCTGCCGACCTTCTTCCTACAACCGGACATATTCCTGTTCCTTATGTAATGGGATATGATACCCGTCCCCTTCTTACGGTAAGTGAAAAAGAACGGATTTTAACCCTGGCTGAACAACAAGAATATTTCTTTTTCTTTGAACATGATGCGCATCATGAATTGTGTACCCTGCAAAAAACGGAAAAAGGAATCCGCTTAAAGGAAACTTTCAGTTTTCTGGATATTTTCGGAAAATGATAAACAGAGTATTTTAGACTTTAGATTTTAGATAGTAGATAAGGCGTAAAGAGAGCTACTCCCCTTTGGGGTTGGGGGAATGTCATTCTGAACGTAGCAAAGCGGAGTGAAGAATCTTTGTTAACAGCCAGTAGCTAATGGCTAACATCTTTTAGAGAGATTTCTCATTCTTCGAAATAACAAACAATCAGCACATTGGCATATTAATAAATCAACAATCGTAATTCGTCAATCCAAAATCGATTTGTAATTTATTTAACTCTTCCCGCTTACCTAAATCCCTGAACTCTTAAGAAAGATTAAGAATAATTTTATTTTTTAAAATTCCACTGTCAGCCCGTCATAAGCCAGAAAAACATTTTCAGGAAGAGATTTCTGTACCTCATCGTGAAAGCCCAAATTAAAGCTGATATGCGTTATATAGGCTCTTCGGGGCATTACTCTTTCTATTACTTCCAGAGCCTGTGCCAGATTAAAATGGGAAACATGAGACTTTATTCTTAATGCATTGATTACCAATATTTCGGAGTTTTTAATTTTTTCAATTTCCTCCTCCACTATATAGGAAGCATCTGTAATATAAGACAATCCCCCTATTTTATATCCCAGAATAGGGAGTCTCCCGTGTATTATATGAATCGGTTCAATATCAGTATCTCCGATTTTAAATTTATTTTCAACCGGATATAGCTCAAACCCCGGTGTTCCCGGATATTTTATCTCTGCAAAGGCATAGGCATACCGTCTTTTAATATCGTCTAATACCCGTGGAAGCCCGTAAATAGGAATATCTTCCCCTTTGATGAAATTAATCGGGCGGAGGTCATCCAGTCCTCCCACATGGTCGGTATGTTCATGGGTAAGTAGAACCGCATCTACATTGGATTTATTCTCCCTGAGCATTTGCTGCCTGAAATCGGTTCCACAGTCAATTAACAAATCCAGTCCCTCATAATGTACCAATACAGAACTGCGTAAACGCTTATCCTTAGGGTTTTCCGATAAACACACCGGATCCGTTGAACCTATTACCGGTATTCCCTGAGAAGTACCCGTCCCTAAGAATGTAAGTCTGCCTTTTTCTAATTCCATAATTTTTGTAAATTTACGAACAAAAGTTTAAAGAAAATATGCTTACTACTTCCAGGCAGGTATTAACCCCAAGGCAAAAAGCCCTTCAGGTTAACTTAAATAAAGATATTTATGGTACTTTTTCTGAAATAGGGGCCGGACAGGAAACCGTCCGTTATTTTTTCAGAGCCGGAGCTGCTTCCAAAACCATTGCAAAAGCAATGTCTGCTTATGACAAGGATTTTAGTGATGCTATTTACGGAAAAGAACCGGATAACCGGTATGTTTCCCAAGCACGGTTAGTAAAAATGCTGGATCATGAAATAAAACTGATCGAAGACCGGATTGACCGATCCCTCAATCCCGGAATGAAATATTTCTCCTATGCCAATACCGTAACCACGATCAACTTCAGCAAAACCTCAAAAGGCCATGGCTGGGTAGGCCTCCGTTTTCAATTAAATGAACTGGAAGATTACAACGAAATCATTCTCCATATACGATTCCATGAAAATGATGCAAAATTGCAGCAGGAAACGCTGGGTACCCTGGGAGTGAATTTAATTTACGGAGCATTTTTCTATGGGGAAAACCCGAAAATGATTATCGATTCTCTTTATGACGAATTAAGCAAAGATCAGATAGAGGTAGATATGATCAATTTCAGCGGACCAAGATATATGTATGTGGATAACCGCCTGATGAGTCTGCAATTAGTGAAGAACGGAATGACCGATGCAGTGGTATTTGAACCCAACGGAAAAAATGTACTTCCTGCGGATGAACTGTATAAAAAAAATATCTTCGCTTTAAGAGGAAGTTTCCGTCCCGTTACCAATGTAAATATTGACATGTGTAACCAGGGACTAAAAATGTTTATGAAGGAGGAAAATGTAAACAAGGACAATACCAAAGTATTATTTGAAATAACCATCTCTAACTTACGGGCAGCAGGAGAAATCAACGAACGTGATTTCTTAGACCGGGCAGATATTTTGGGAAAACTCGGCTATACCGTATTGATCTCCAATTTCTCCGAATATTACCGATTGGTAGATTATTTTAGCCGGTTTACTACGGAAAAGATAGGTATCACTATGGGGGCAAATAACCTACTTGACATATTTGAAGAAAGTTATTACAATGACCTAAGCGGGGGTATAATGGAAGCCTTCGGTAAATTATTCAAAAAAGAAATGAAAATTTACCTGTATCCTTATATTGAGCAGGAAACCGGAGAACTTCTCACTTCCGAAAATTTAAAGGTGAACGAAAATCTGAAAGACCTGTACAAATATTTCAAGAAAAACCGGAGAATTGTCGATGTTAAGAATTACAACGAAGACTTTCTTAGCATTTACGGAAAGAAAATCCTGGCACAGATCGTTATGGGAGAGACGGGATGGGAAGAAAGAGTGCCTAAGGAAGTAGCCCTGATGATCAAAGACCGGGGAATGTTCGGATATTCTAAAGGTCACATTTCTCATTAAATCGAATTACGTTTACTTGAAGATGGTTATTTATTCCGAAAGTTTTCATGTGGAACACAGTATAGAAAATGAATGGATTCTCTGGATGAAAGAGGTCATTATACCGGAAATGTACCAGACCGGTAAATTTACCCGAGCGGTATTCACTAAAGTAATTTCACATCCGGATGAATCCGGAAATACCTATTCCCTTCAGTATTATACACAGGATAAATCTTTACTGGAAGATTTTTATAAAAACCATTCCGCCCAAATATCCCAACTGATTTTCAACCAATTCGGAACTAAAGTCTTATGTTTCAAAACAGAACTGGAACTTCTGGAAAGTTTTGAATTTTAACAAAACATACCATACGGTATGTTTTGTGTATTATAATCCTGAAACAAATTTGCGGCTAATATCCAAGGTTTTTTCTATTTCCTGCTCCTTAATACAGTCAGAGATAAACCAGGTTTCATATCCCGAAGGTGGCAGATAGATTCCGTTTTTTAACAAAAAGTGAAAATATTGATTGAACAAGGTATGATCTGCATTTGCCGCATCATCAAAATTTAAAACTTTATCTATTCCAAAGAAAACCGTCATCATGGAAGAACATTGGTTGATACAAACTTGCATTCCGGCTTCCTTGAAAATAGTTTTTAATTCCTGAGTTAACTTTTGAGTGGTCTCCGTAATCCGGTCAAAAATCTGAGGATCTTCTTTTAAAAGAGCAAGAGTAGTAAATCCTGCCCTCATGGCAGTCGGATTTCCTGACAAGGTTCCTGCCTGATATACAGGGCCTGCCGGAGATAAATAATCCATGATTTCACTTCTTCCTGCAAATGCCCCTACGGGCATTCCTCCTCCTATTACTTTTCCGTAGGTAATAATATCTGCTTTTATAGTAAAAAATTCCTGTGCGCCTCCCATTTTAGCACGAAAACCGGTCATTACTTCATCAAAAATCAATAAACTTCCGTTTTCATCGCACAATTTTCTCAATTCTTCCAAGAATCCCTGAGCCGGAGGAACACATCCCATATTTCCGGCAATAGGCTCCAGAATTACCGCAGCTATCTCTCCTTTGTTGTTTTCAAAAACCGTTTTTACGGATTGTATATCGTTATACTTTGCCAGCAGGGTATCCTGTGCCGTTCCCTGAGTAACTCCCGGACTGTTCGGATTCCCAAAAGTGGCCGCTCCGCTTCCTGCCTTTATCAGAAATGAGTCGGAATGTCCGTGATAACATCCCTCAAACTTGATAATTTTATTCCGGGAAGTAAAGCCCCGGGCCAGACGAATGGCTGACATACAGGCTTCCGTTCCTGAATTTACCATTCTTATCTTATCTATGTTGGGAACGGATTCAATAATTGAACGGGCGATTTCAGTTTCCAATTCGGTCGGAGTACCAAAGGAAAAACCGCTTTTTAACTGTTCGCTGACAGCTTCCAGCACTTTAGGGTGATTATGCCCCAGAATCATCGGCCCCCAGGAATTGATATAATCAATATAAACATTTCCGTCGGCATCTGTAAGATAAGCTCCCTTCCCGGATTTCATAAACACCGGAACTCCACCTACCGACTTAAACGCACGAACGGGAGAATTAACTCCTCCCGGTATATATTTTTGTGCTTCCTGAAATAAAGCACTGCTTCTCTGATATAACATTTTTATTTCTTAGCTTTTCTTTCCTTTTAATAAAATTTTGTCTCCGGTTTTAGGCTCCTGTCCGGGATGCATTAAATTTCTTTTGTATAATTCCAGTAACGATACTCCACTATTCTGGGCAATATCATACATTTTGTCTCCTTCTTTGGTTACATATTCTTTTTCCAGTCCGATTTTATTTTTCGGATCCAAAAATACTTTCTGATTTACTGCCAACTCTCCCTGAAAAGCGAGGTCGTTATACTCTTTTAATTTATCTACAGGAACGGAATAGGCTTTTGCTATATCTTCCAGCCTGTCTCCTTCTTTTACCTCTATATATCTTAAATTTCCGTTAGGATGGAATTTAACCCGGAGACTGGGAAATTCAAAATTATTTACCGGAGTCTGTAATGTTTTTTTAGACGAGTTATTTTCTTTTCCCTGATATACAACAAGTACTTCAGTATCTGCTTCCTTTCCCTCTTTCTTTATACCTGTTAAATCTGTGGCATTCTTATCATCAACCAAATCCGGATTAAACGAATTGGGAAACAATTCTGCCAACTTTGCATTTACTTCTTTCGACGAAACAGCATCAAACTGGTTCAACTGATACTTTTCTATTAACCGGATCAGAGTGTAAGCATAACTGGGATTGGTTGCATATCCTGCCTTTTTTAAGCCGTAAGCCCAACCTTTATAATCTTGAGGATCCAATAAAAACAGGTTTTTATAATAAGGACGTTCTGCAAGAAAAAGAGAATGATCCCTGTAAGAATCCCGTGCTGAAGGATATTTTCTGAAACACTCCCCCTTGGCATCATCATCGTGATACATCCGGTCTCCCGTCCATTCTCCCTTACACTTAATTCCAAAATGATTGTTTCCATACTGGGCAAGATCGCTCTGTCCGTTTCCTGTTTCCAATATTCCCTGTGCTAAGGTGATACTTGCCGGAATTTTATATAATTCCATTTCCTCCACCGCAACTTTGGCGTAAGTCTGAATGTATTGCTCGTCTTTTTTTATTTGCTCCTGAGCTATTGCCAAATTACCTGAAACTGCTATGAGCAGAAAGAATATAACTTTTTTCATGTAAGGATGCGCTTTATGTTTTTTTGTTTCAATAGTTTATTCATTTCCCTTATTCCCTGTAATCCTCCTGTATGGATTGCCAGTATTTTTTTATCCGGGGCTATTTCCCCGCTTTTAAGCATTTCCCTTAATCCGAACATCATTTTTCCTGTATAAACAGGGTCTAACGGAATGCTGTTAAGAACGTAAAAATCATTGATGAAATCAATTAATTCCGGTGTTACCTTTGCATATCCTCCGAAATGCCAATCCAAATTTAAGTTAAAATTTTCTTTATCAGTAAGTTTTAATATTTCTTTAACTAAAAATTGGCCATTTTTTAGAGCCGGAAACCCGATTATCTGCTGATGTTTTTCTGCCCCGACCGACAATCCGGAAAGGGTTCCCCCGGTTCCCACAGCCGTTGTAATTATATCAAACCTGGAAGTTTCTTCTGTTAAAATCTCTGAAGCCCCTTTAACAGCCAGTTCATTAGTCCCTCCTTCGGGAATAAGATAATAATTGGAAATGGTTTGTAAAAACTCCTGAATATATCCTGACTTTTCCTTTAAACGATATTCCTCCCTCGGAACAAAATAAAACTTCATTCCCAACACAGAAGCTTCCTGCAGGGATAAATTATCTTCCCACCTGTCTGCTATTTCCTCTCCCCTTATAATTCCTATGGTTTTGAAACCGTTCTCCTTCCCTGCTGCTGCCGTAGCCACCACATGATTGGACATGGCCCCGCCGAAGGTTATCAGGGTGTCTTTCTGCAATTCCCTTGCCTTTTGTAAATTGTATTTCAGCTTCCAGAATTTATTTCCGGAAATTACCGGATGAATCAAATCTTCTCTTTTTATAAAAAGAGGCCGGGAAGTTTCCAGATCCGGAAATTTAAACGGATGAATAGGGATATCAGGCATAAAAGCAAATATACAAGAAAATAAAAGTATTAAATTACTGATTACCAAATGAAAAAATAATTTCTCTTTATCTATAGATAGTGATTTTAGAAAATTAAGATGTAAATACAAAAATACATTATAAAAATTATATTTGAATTTAATATCTTTCATTCCTGAAATATTTTCACATAGAATAAGATTACTCACAAAAATAAATTAATACATGATTCTAACTCAAATTAATATAGCTAAAGGCCCATTAAAATTAAATGCTTTATTAAATTTTATTTTTGTATTGATTCTTAAATTTGGATATTTAAACACATCTCTTTGAAAATATAATGTCTCTCCTGTTATATTTTGTTTTACAAAACCATAAGATTGTTCAACTTTCACAATAATTCCTTCATAAATGACCTTATTACCATTTTGAGTTATAAAACCTTTTGGTTCTTTTTTTATTCTATAATCAATTGGAACATTTTTAAGATATTCAAAATAATCTTTAAAATCTTCATTTAATACATATAAACATCTTCCATACCAAAATTGAGCCTCATATCTTTTATCAAATTTTAAAAATGATTTTCTTAAATAATGTTTTAAATTAATAAAATCTTCTGATTCTATTTCCATTAATAGTTTTGCATATTTATAATTTAATTCTTTATCATTAGGATTAAATTTTAAAGCTTCTTCTAAAACTTTTTTAGATTTTTTTATGTCAATTTTTTTATAATAATTAGAAAGCCTAGAGGCAATATAAGAATTCCTCTTATTTATCTGAAATGCTTTTTCAAGTGATTCTAAAACTTTTGGTGAATTATTAAATAAATCATTAAAGTTTGATTCGGCATCTAATAAAAAACTTTCATTAGGAAACAGTTGTATCGCTACATTAAACGTTTTCTCAAAATCTTTAACTTTATTTTCAATTATAATTGTATTGTTTTCATTTGTGCTAACTAATAATTTTAACTCATATAAATAGATTTTCAAGAGAGTATGATAAGAATGTACATGATTTTTACTTTTTTTAAATGACAAAATATCCTTACATAGTTGTTCTGAAGTATTTAAATACTGCTTAATAAGAATGCTATTAGTTGATTTTTCTGCTTTTCTAAGATAAAGTTCTGCTTTAGAATGAGCAATAAATGAATTTTGAGGATCTAATTCATTCGCTTTATTTAATAAAGCTTCTGAGGTATCAAAGTTTCCACCCTGTGCCTTCATTTCGAAAATAGATTGTTGTTGTAATAAATTAGAATCATCCCCTATTGCCTCATAAGCTACTTGATAAATTGTTCTAATCTTGGAAGCATCATTAAATGTTTCCATCAATTTTTTTGCATTTGTAAGATTTATAAAAACTAGCCTATCACTTTCATAATCAACATCAAGTTTTGAAATGATAGAAACGTATTTATCAAACCTTTCATTTTGATCAATAAGTACTTGTTCAAAAACCAGTTCTGCTATATGTTGATGACGAGTCAGAAATATATAGTCATTTATTGAGTAATTTCTTTTGTGATAAACTACAGATTCTAATGGTTTAAACAATTTCTCTTGAAAATAATTAAAGTTAATATCATGCAATCTTGAAATATTACCAGCTCTAGCATAAGTTCCAATCCTATGAAAAGTACAAATGGTCAGATATAATTGCTTAGCTTCTTCATCTGGTATAGACTTGTACTCATCTAAAACTATATCTGGAAATGGTTTTCCTGCCGTAGCCTCATATAAGGCCACTAACAACTCTCTTCCCGCTTTTTCAGATAATGCCTCTCTTTTTTCTTCAAAAGTCTTGTCTGACAAATGCCCTAAAGACTTATGCCTTTCTAATAAAATAATCAAATCATTAATTTCATCATCATTTAGATATCCTAATGTATATTTTCTTTCAATATAGGATGATAATAAATTCCCGTATATATTCCACACATTCGTTCTTTCCGCAACAATAACTGTCAAAGGAAAGTTATCTTTTCTTGCCTTGTTTAATATATAATCAACATCATCAATCCTTTCATTAATATTATCAATAAATAGAAATACTCTTTCATTAGTAAGCTCATGAACCTCTATTAATCTATTGTATTCAATGGAGGTATCTGACTTATAAAATAGACATAATTTATCAAATGTCACACCTGCCTCCCAAGCCAGTCTATATAATAACACTGTTTTCCCTGAACCTGCGTTACCATCAATAAGAAATAACTCTTGTTTGTTGATTCTATCTCCTTCTTCAATTACAAATACTTCAGATAATATAATTTCTGTTAATTTTCGTTGAACATCTAAATTTTTGATTATAGGATCCCACCCATCAAAATATCCTTTATAAAATAACTGAGAAGCCGTATCTTTTGTCTTAATATTACTATGAATATAATTAACGTCTTTTTCAAGAAATTCCAATAAACTTTGAGTTGGTTCTTTACTATCACTTATAAATTTATTATGTATGGGATGTTTATAATTATCTTTTTTATAAAACACACTCAATTTCCTTTCCTCTAAAGAAATGGAATTTTCTAACTGCTCCATAAAGTTTTTAAAAGTCATCTTTATAGAACTAATTTTCTTCTCACCCCATAATCTTTGTTCCTCATCTGTTATACCAGGACCTACCATGTATGAACGAGGTCTCATACTTCCAATATAAGATAATTCTTTAATCGAACTTCTAATATCTTGATCGGCTAAGCTATAGCCTATAAATAAAACAGGAAACTCTTTACAATAATCCTTAAGTCTATAAAATAACCTATCTCTATTTTTTAAATGATCAACATATTGATCGGTTGAAAGAATTAAAGGTAAATTTTCATCTGTTATTTCACTAATAAAACC
>JAVBRH010000107.1:0-5939 GCA_031548225.1 Apibacter sp. | reverse complement strand
AAATACAGCGTTTTTTCAGAAATAAAGGAGTAACTCAGCTTATAAAGAAATGTAATGATTTCGGAGCAGGAGGAGTTTCAGTAGCCATAGGAGAATTGGCAGACGGACTGGAAATCAATCTGGACGTGCTTCCAACTAAATATGACGGATTAAACGGTACAGAACTGGCCATTTCCGAATCTCAGGAACGGATGGCGGTAGTGGTGGAAGCCAAAGACGTAGAGAAATTTATCCGGCTTGCGGAAGAAGAAAATATCCTGGCTGTGGAAGTGGCAAAAGTTACTTCCGATGATACCTTAACCATGTACTGGCAGGGACAGAAAATCGTGAATTTATCCCGAAAATTTCTGGACAGTAACGGAGCTTCTAAAACGAATCAGGCTCAGGTCAATATTGATGAGAAAATCTTCCCTGATAAAAAGGTAACCCTGACGGGAGATTCTATAACAAAAGAATTATCCTCTTTAGCTCATTGTTCCCAAAAGGGATTGATTGAGAAATTTGACAGCACAGTGGGAAGAACCACGGTTTTAATGCCGTTGGGAGGAAAGAATCAACTGACTCCGGCTGAGGGAAGTGTTCAGACCTTTCCGGTACAGCAGGGAGAAACTTCTATGGTTTCCTTAGCTTCCTGGGGATATTCTCCGGAAATATCCAAAAAAAGTCCGCTTCACGGAGGAGCTTTTGCTGTAGTGGAATCGGTGGCAAAAATGGTAGCTCTGGGAGCTGATTATAAAAAAATACGTTTTAGTTTTCAGGAATATTTTGAAAGACTGGGAACCGATCCGGTAAAATGGGGAAAACCTTTATCCGCTTTATTAGGCTCCGTTCAGGCACAATTAGCCTTTGAATGCGCAGCTATTGGTGGAAAAGACAGTATGTCGGGGACATTTAAAGATATTCATGTTCCTCCGACTCTTATTTCTTTTGCCTGTGCCACAGGAAAGAAACAGAATATTATTTCTCCGGAATTTAAACAAGCGGGAAATTATATTTATCTGTTCAATCATAAAGTGTTGGAAGATGAAATGCCGGATTATGAACAGTTGAAAAAAGTTTACAACTGGCTTCATCAGCAGATTTTAGATAAGAAAGCAGTTTCGGTAAAAACCGTTAAGAATTGTCATCCTGCACTGGAGTTAGCTAAAATGTCTTTTGGTAACGATCTGGGAGCAGAGGTAACGGTTAAAGAGGAAATAAGCATTATAGGCTCTTTACTCATAGAAAGTACGGAGGAGTTAAGCCATCCGGAACTGGAATTATTAGGAAAAGTGATAAAAGAACCGGTATTGAGAATTAATTCACAGGTTTTTGAAATATCTAAACTAAAAGAATCCTACGAAAAAACACTGGAACCTGTTTTTGCATCTAAAACTGAAGATGTTCAGCCATACAAAGAAATACGGGTAGAAAAACAGTCTCAGGCATTGACCCCGAGAAAATATGAAACAGTGGCAAAACCTAAAGTGGTAATTCCCATATTTCCGGGAACTAACTGCGAATATGAGAGTATAAAAGTATTTGAAAAAGAAGGAGCAGAGGTAGTACCTGTAATTATCAATAATTTAAATCTGAATAGGCTCAGCAGTTCCATTCAGGCTCTGGAAAAGGAATTACAAAGTTCCCATATTATGATGCTTCCCGGTGGTTTTTCCGCAGGGGATGAGCCGGACGGATCGGCTAAATTTATGGTTTCCATTTTAAAGGATGAAAAAATTAAAACGGAAGTTCATAATCTATTGGACAGAGGCGGTTTGATTTTAGGTATATGCAACGGATTTCAGGCATTGGTAAAATCAGGATTATTGCCTTACGGACAGATACAGGATTCGGAGGTAACTTCTCCTACACTGACCCATAACCAGATAGGACGGCATATTTCCCAGATGGTAACGGTAAAGGTGGTATCGGATCAGAGTCCGTGGCTGAAGGGAATGGAAGGACAGACTTTTACCATTCCGGTTTCTCATGGTGAAGGGCGTTTTTATGCAGAAGAGGATAAAATCAGAGAGTTGATAGAAACCAGTCAGATAGCTACCCAGTATATAGACAGTGAAGGTAATCCGGCTATGGAAATGCCGTTTAATCCGAATGGCTCTGCTTACGCCATAGAGGGATTAGTCAGCAAATGCGGGCAGATTTACGGAAGAATGGGACATCCGGAAAGGTATGCTGAGGGATTTATGAAGAATGTTCCGGACTCAAGATTTCATAATATATTTAAAAACGGGGTGGAATATTTCAGAAATACAGGAAATAATCAGGAAGCCGGTTATACAAAATCAGAACTTTATCAAAAATAAAATATAGACAAAACTAATGGAAAAAAAAGAATTTCTTTACGAAGGCAAAGCCAAGCAGATTTACACAACTAAAGATGTGGATAAAGTAATTGTGCATTATAAGGATGATGCAACTGCATTTAATGCCCAGAAAAGAGGGACAATCGTGGATAAGGGAGTTATGAATAATGAGATTACCACCCTTATTTTCAAGTATCTGGAAAAAAACAAAGTTCCTACTCATTTTATTGAAAAATTGGATGGCAGAGAACAGTTGGTACAGAAAGTTTCCATTATTCCATTAGAAGTGATTATACGTAATTACATTGCCGGAAGTATGGCTCAGCGTTTAGGTATAGAAGAAGGGACTAAATCTCCGGTTACCATAACAGAAATTTGTTATAAGAAAGATGAACTGGGAGATCCGCTGATTAACAATGACCATGCGGTTGCCCTGGGAGTTACGACTTATGAAGAATTAGACCAGATTTTTAAAATCACCCATAAGATCAATGACCTGATGAAAGAATTATTCATGAAAATGAATATTATTCTGGTTGATTTTAAAATTGAATTTGGTAAAAATTCCAAAGGGGAAATCCTGCTGGCAGATGAAATAAGCCCGGATACTTGTCGCCTTTGGGATAAAGATACTCTGGAAAAGTTAGATAAAGACCGGTTTAGAAGAGATTTAGGTAAAGTAGAAGATGCCTATCAGGAAATCTTAAACCGGTTAAAAAAAGCATTATCTTAAATAGAAAATAGATTTTAAGCAGATGAAACCTACTAACAATAATTATTATCAAAGGAACAGATTTAGAATAGCGGAAGATATTCTTTTTGATTCTCCGGAAGAAGAATGTGGAATATTCGGGGTATATTCTACCCGGAAAATAGATACTTTTTCCTTAGTTCAGTTCGGGCTTTTTGCTTTACAGCACAGAGGACAGGAGGCCTGCGGTTTTTCCGTTCTGAAAGACGGGATTATCCATACCGTGAAACAGGAGGGATTGGTTTTAGATGCTTTTAAATCGGTGGAAAATACCGAAGAATATTTAGGAAACGCTGCAATAGGTCATACCCGTTACACTACGGCAGGAGATAAAAAGAGATACAACTTTCAACCTTTGTTTGCTAAAAATGAATATGACCGGACGGTTTTATCTATTGTACACAATGGAAACTTGGTTTGTGTAGAACCGGTCAGAAAAAAACTGGAAGAACAGGGAATCAATTTTTTTGCTACTTCCGATACGGAATTAATGCTTCGTTTGATTCAAAGGCATTTGGGTAAAGGATTGGAGAATGCGGTTAAAGATACCGTAAAAAATATAAAAGGAGCTTATTCGGTGTTGACTCTTACTAACGATAAGTTGGTGGCTTTCAGGGATCCTAATGGAATTCGTCCGTTGTGTATAGGGATTATAGAAGAAAACACCTACGTTCTGGCATCGGAATCCTGTGCTTTGGATGGAGTGGGAGCGCAATTCTTCAGGGATGTGCTTCCGGGAGAAATGATTGTTATTGATGAGAACGGGCTGAAATCGGAAATGATATTTGAGGAAACCAAACAAAGAATTTGCTCATTCGAGTATATTTATTTTGCTCGTCCGGACTCTGTGATTGAGAATATAGAAGTTCACCGGGTGCGGGTGGAAAGCGGGGAAAAATTATACAAGCAGGATCCGATAGAGGCGGATATTGTGATAGGAGTTCCCGATTCAGGAGTTCCGGCTGCCATAGGATATTCTAAAGCTTCCGGTATTCCATTTATGCCGGTTTTAATAAAAAACCGCTATATAGGCAGGTCTTTCATTATTCCCACTCAGGAAATGAGAGAAAGAATTGTGAACTTAAAATTAAACCCGATCCATTCCGAAATTGAAGGAAAAAGGATTGTTATTATAGATGACAGTATTGTGAGAGGGACTACGTCCAAAAGACTGGTGAAAATTTTAAAAGAAGCAGGAGCAAAGGAAATTCATTTCCGAAGTGCTTCTCCGCCTATTATAGCACCTTGTTTTCTGGGAATTGACACTCCGGATAAAACTCATTTGATTTCTGCCAATAAAACCAAAGAGGAATTACGAAGTTACTTAAAAGTAAATTCACTGGATTTTTTGTCTTTGGAAAGTTTATATGAAATATTGAGAAGTAAAGATCATTGCTTTGGCTGTTTTACGGAAAAATATCCTATTGACAAGGATAATTGTAAAGTGAATATGTCAGCACTTTAGGAAAGTTATTGTCCAGTTTTTTAGGAAAAATTTACAAATTGTAAAGCTTCCTAAAAAACTGGACAATAAACAATATAATTAAATTACGTTTTTTACCCGGTTTTCCTTAAACTGAATTTATCAGAAATTGGGTTTTCTTTTTTCAATAAAGGCAGTAATTCCTTCCTGGGAATCCGGGGTTTTAAATGTACTTCCGAATAGTCTGATTTCGGTTTTAAACCCTTCGGGAGTATCAGAGGCATTGACCGCTTCTATAGCCCGGCTTATGGCAGAAGAGGAATTTTTGGAAATCCGTACTGCAATTTCTTTAGCTCTGGCAAGTAAATTTTCCAGACTGACTACTTCATTTACCAGTCCTATTTCCAGGGCTCTTTGTGCGGGAACCATTTCTGCCGTAAAAATAATCTGGTTGGCTAATCCTTTTCCTACTAATTTGGGTAAACGCTGAGTTCCGCCGTATCCGGGAATTAACCCTAAAGTGACTTCCGGTAATCCTAATTTTGCATTGTCGGAGGCGATTCTTATATGGCAGGCCATGGAGAGTTCCAGTCCTCCACCTAAGGCAAAGCCATTAACAGCTGCTATTACCGGTTTGGACAGGTTTTCGATTTGGTTGAAAACGGTTTCGTGGGCATTGCGGGCAAAGTCCTCTATACGGTCTGTTTCGAGGCTCAGGAATTCTTTTATGTCGGCTCCTGCAACGAAGGATTTATCTCCGCTTCCGGTAATAATGATTACCCGGACTTCTGAATCTTTATCTAAGGACGAAAAGCACTCGCTGAGTTCTTTTAAAGTCTGTGAATTTAATGCATTAAGCTGTTGAGGTCTGTTAATCGTTACCAAAGCGATTTTATCTTCCTTGGCAACCAGTAGATTTTCAAAATTCATATGGTATGATTGGTTTTTGTTTTCTGTTCTGAAAGGTAAGAAATTTATTTGGATAAATTTCTGGAAAGGATTTTACTTCTGTAAATGGCTACGGATAATAAAATAAGTGAGAAAAAGCCTATTTTAAAGTATGGAAATTCATAATGGGTACGCATTAAATTCCACCAGTCGGAAAATTTCATTTCTCCCTTAAAAAGAAATTTTGCAGTGAAGTAATTATCAACGAAACAATAGAGAATAAAGTTAATCAGGCTCATAATCAGGGTAAACAAGAGCGTAAAAACAAGGATATATCCTATTTTACCCCAGGATTTAAATACTTTTTCTTCTATTTTCAGATAATTTCTTTTCTCACTCATATAATTGATGATGTTTATCCGTTTCAATATTGTCTTTAGTCCAGGCAACCTGTTTTTCAAAAGGATATTTTCTGAGAGCACAGTCTTCCTTTTTACAAATTTTACAGGAAAAGTCTTCACAGCAGTCATCTACATGTACAAACATTTCAAAGCTGTTCCCGAAGTTATCTTTT
>JAVBRH010000017.1:0-3845 GCA_031548225.1 Apibacter sp. | reverse complement strand
TCCCTTTTCCGGATGTCCCATAACCGGATCACAAAAATAAATCGCTTCCGGGTTAGCTGTTTTTACTCTCCTCACAATTTCTAAAATAGATTTGCCCTGTTCCGGAGAGCCGATATATCCGTTTAAAACCGCATCGCATTTTTTTAACTGGTGTATATTCTCTATTCCTTTAACAATATCTACCAGATGATTAGCTGTCATCACCTCTCCGGTCCATTGCCCATACTGTGTATGATTGGAAAACTGGACTGTATTAAGCGACCACACTCCCACCCCGCAACGCTGCATGGGAAACTCGGCTGCACTATTTCCTGCATGACCGTAAACTACATGGGACTGGATAGATAAGATATTTTTCATTGTTAATGTTACTAATATAATAATGATTTAAAATGTAAAGTACAAATTTACTAACTTTCCTTCTAATCCCCTTTTCTTTTTTTTAGTTAAATATTTTCCAATAAAACTTCATATAACACAATAAAACTTTAAATTCATGTTAAAAATCGTTAAAGCGGAAAAACATTGAAATTTTTGGTATTACTTTTGAATATAAAACAAAAGAGTATACTAAATTTAATATAATTTATACTATGAACAAAAACAGATTTGAAATTAAAAAAATTGCTTCCTATGTAATCGTGGGGGTAGTAAGCGCCCTGATTTCAGTAAGTGCCATTTCAATGACCAAGAATACGAAGTTAAGCGATTTTGAATTATTTAAGCAAAATAAGAACAATGACGCTTATTTTACCTCTGCAACAGCCGTTCCTGTTGGTTTAAACCCACCGGATTTAACGGTTGCCGCTGAAAAAACAATAAACGCCGTAGTGAGTGTTAAGAGTTATTCTTCTGCTGCTCAACAGCGCCAGCAAATGATTGACCCGTTCGATTTCTTTTTCGGAGATCCTTTTAACAATTCACCCCGTCAAAAACAACAGCAGCTTCCTAAAGATACGCCAAGCGGACTGGGATCCGGGGTAATTATTTCCGAAGACGGATATATCGTAACCAACAATCATGTTATTGATGGTGCTGATAAAATAGAGATAACTTTAAACAATCAGAAAACCTACACCGCTACTTTGGTGGGAACCGACTCCAATTCCGACATTGCGTTGTTGAAAATTGACGAGAAGGGACTGGCTTTTCTAAACTTCTACAACTCTGACAATGTGAAAGTGGGAGAATGGGTATTGGCTGTAGGTAATCCTTTCGGACTGACATCCACCGTAACGGCGGGTATTATTTCCGCCAAAGGAAGAAGTCTGGATTTATTACGGGCCAATTCAAAAGCCCCGATTGAATCCTTTATTCAAACCGATGCTGCGGTAAATCCCGGAAACAGTGGAGGAGCTTTAGTTAATACCAATGGGGATTTAATCGGAATCAATACAGCTATTTCTTCCCATTCCGGAACAGGAACTTTTGAAGGATACAGCTTTGCCGTTCCTTCCAACATTGCTAAAAAAGTAGTGGAAGATATTAGAAAATACGGTCTGGTACAAAGAGGATACTTAGGAATTGGCGCTCTGGATATGAGTGATGAAATGGCAGTGAAACAATATAATGCTCAGAATAAAACCTCTTACAAATCTCAGCAAGGAGTCTTGGTTACCGATGTACAAGACGACGGAGGGGCTAAAGATGCCGGTATTAAAAAAGGAGATATTATTACACAAATTGATGGAAGTACTATTAGAAACTTCCCTACCCTTTCTGGTATTATCGGAGAAAAAAGACCGGGAGATCAGGTTCAGGTGGGTGTATTGAGAGATGGAGCTTCCAAATCATTTACTGTAAAAATCAAAGATGCAAAAGGGGGAACTTCTGTTAAAACCAAAGATGATTTGAGTATTGCCGAAAAACTGGGAGCTGATTTTCAGGAACTCACCGAACAACAAAGAGTGAATTACGGTTTGGAATCTGGAGTAGTAGTTACAAGTGTAGATGGAAACGGTAAATTAAGAGCAGCCGGAATCGATGAAGGATATATATTGATGAAAGTAAACGATAAACCGGTTAACAGTGAAAAAGACATTGAGAAAATATTGAAAGGATACAAGGGAACGGTTTCTGTACAATATGCAGACCCTTATGGAAGAACCTACAGAAGAGGGTTCACAATGGATTAGGCAGTTTTTATTCTATATATTTAATTAGTAGTTTTTAATTTGCAACTTTTTACCATATAAAAAGTTGCAAATTTTTTTATTAATGTAACAATTTCCAAAGATCGTCTTTGAGCTGTACTAAATTTTTCCCTGTTACAGCAGAAATAAACAATAATTTAAAATCTTTAGGAAATGTTTTTCGTATTTCCTCTTCCAGTTCCTCATCAAGAAGATCCGATTTGGAAACAACTATCAACCGGTCTTTATCCACTAATTCCGGATTGTATTTTTTCAACTCATTTAATAAAATCTGATATTCCTGATAATAATCCTTAGCGTCCGCCGGAATCAAGAATAATAAAACCGAGTTCCTTTCTATATGCCGTAAAAAACGATGCCCCAGTCCTTTTCCTTCCGCTGCTCCCTCAATGATTCCCGGAATATCTGCTATCACAAAAGATTGATAATCCCGGTATTGTACAATTCCCAGATTGGGAACTAAAGTAGTAAACGCATAATCCGCTATTTTGGGCTTTGCAGAAGTAACAGCCGATAAAAGAGTGGACTTTCCGGCGTTGGGAAAACCTACCAGCCCCACATCTCCCAGCAATTTCAGTTCCAGTAACACGGACGTTTCTTCCCCCGGAAGTCCGGGTTGTGCATAACGGGGTGTCTGATTGGTCGGAGATTTGAAATGAGAATTTCCCAAGCCACCTTTTCCTCCTTTCAAAAGAATTATTTCCTGTTTATCCTCAGTAATCTCACAAATCACCTGTCCTTCCTCATCTTTGGCCACAGTTCCCACGGGAACATCTATATAAACATCCGATCCGTCTGCACCGGTAAGTTCCTGTTTTCCTCCCGGTTTTCCGTCCTCTGCTTTTATATGACGTGAATATTTTAATGCCAGTAGAGTCCAAAGCTGGGCATTCCCCCTCAGGATGATATGTCCGCCCCTTCCCCCGTCTCCTCCGTCGGGACCTCCTTTAGGTATATACTTGGCACGATGAAGGTGGGCGGAACCCGCTCCTCCATGACCGCTTTTACAATGAATTTTTACATAATCAACAAAATTGGACTGCATATATTCTTTCCTTTTTTGATAAAAAAGGGATTATCATTTCTCATAATAATCCCTCTTCCTCATTTTAATAACAACTATTAAATTGCTTTTTCTATTTCTTTGGATAAAGCCTGGGTAATATCGTCAATACTTCCTACTCCTTCTATCTCAACCAGTTTATTCTGCTTCTCATAATACTCGGAAACTATTGCGGTTTTATCATAATATTCCTTTATCCTGTTTCTGATTATATTTTCATCCGCATCATCAGATCGCCCGCTATCAATGCTTCTTTTCAAGATTCTCTGAACTAAAACTTCATCTTCTACATGCAAAGCTAAAGTAACATTTACACTAGTCTGAAACATTTCTTTTAACAAAGCATCTAAAACTCCTGCCTGGCTGGTTGTACGCGGATATCCATCCAGGATAAATCCTTTTTCGCTGGAGTTTCTCTGTAGTTCATCTTTCAGCATTTCCGTAGTAAGCTCATCGGGAACCAGATTTCCTTTATCAATATACGATTTTGCTTCCAATCCCAATTTGGTATCATTTTTCATGTTATACCGGAATAAATCTCCTGTTGAAACATGCTTTAACTGGAATTTTTTTGCTAAGATTTCTGCCTGTGTTCCCTTTCCGCTTCCCGGAGGACCAAATAATACGAT
>JAVBRH010000160.1:0-6507 GCA_031548225.1 Apibacter sp. | reverse complement strand
TTCACAATATGAAAAGAAGTCTTTTCCTATATGAACAAATCAAAGATCTAAAACTGCCCACCTTATTAGTTATAAACCAGATAGACACCATTGAAAAAGAAGGAATCCTGATTAAGGAAGAAAATATTCCCGTCTATTTCGATACTCCCGTAATTCTGATGAGTTCTCGTAAAGGAAAAGGAATTACAGAACTGAAAGAAGCTATTGACAAAGGGAATTTTTCCCGCTCCGAACAGACTTTCCATTATCCTGAAGAATATAAAGATGCGGTGGATGAACTGAAAAAAGAATTCAATCTGGATGACTATCTGGCCTGGCTGTTCTTAACCCAAACCAAAACGAATATTATCCCTGAGAAATATAGAAACAAGGTTGGAGAAATCACTAGAAAATACAAATTAATCCCTAAAAGGCTACAACTCAAAGAAACCATAACCCGGCATCAACATATTGATAAATTAGTTGAAAACATAGTTTATAAGGATCCTACTTTCCAAACTTTCACTAATAAAATGGATAAAATTGCCACTCACCGGTTTTGGGGGTATGCTTTATTTTTCTGTATCTTATTTTTAATCTTCCAAGCCTTATTTTACCTGTCAAGTTATCCTCAGGACTGGATTGAAGGTATTTTTGCCAACAGCAGCGAATTTCTGTCCCGGAACCTTCCCGAAGGCCCTATCTCAGAGCTGATTTCCAACGGTCTTTTACCCGGCATCAGCGGAGTAGTCGTTTTTCTACCTCAAATAGCCATCCTGTTTTTCTTTTTATTACTGATGGAAGAAAGCGGTTATATGGCAAGAGTAGTATTCCTCATGGATCGATGGTTTAAACCTTTGGGACTTAACGGGAAAAGTGTTGTACCTCTGCTTTCCGGTGCAGCCTGTGCCATTCCGGCAATTATGTCTGCACGAAATATTGAAAACTCCAAAGAAAGATTAATTACCATTTTAGTTACTCCTTTTATTACCTGTTCTGCCCGTTTACCTGTCTATTCCATTATCATAGCATTAATCATACCCAAAGGAAACGGATTTTTCAACCATCAGGGAATAGCTATGATGGTACTGTATCTGTTGGGAGTAATTATGGCTTTTATCGGAGCAGCCATTTCTAATAAATTCATAAAATCCCGGTACAAAAGCTATCTTATTCTGGATATGCCCAACTACAAAGTTCCGTTCTGGAGAAATGTATTTTACGGCTTATTCGAAAAGTCCTGGAGCTTTATTGCCAATGCTGGAAAAATCATAATGGCGGTAAGCATTATCCTATGGGCTTTAGGCACTTACGGTATAGTAAAAAACACAGAAACACAAGAAACAGACTATCTGGCAGATGTTCCTCTGGAACATTCATATCTGGGGAAATTCGGAAAAATCATTGAACCTGTGTTTGAACCCTTAGGTTATGACTGGAAAATAGATATCGGTATCTTATCCTCTTTTGCCGCCCGGGAAGTATTCGTCGGAACTATCGCTTCCATCTACAGCCTGGAAGACGACGGAGGAGAAAACCTGAAACTGAAGGAACTCATGAAAAAGGACATCAACCATAATACAGGAGAACCCACCTTTAACTTTGCCTCAGGAGTTTCTATCCTGCTGTTCTATGCCTTTGCCATGCAATGCATAAGCACCCTTGCTATCGTAAAAAAGGAAACCAACTCCTGGAAATGGCCTCTTATCCAGCTGTTTTCCATGACAGGAATTGCCTATATTTCAGCCCTGATAGCCTACCAGCTTCTCAAATAATTTTAAAACTGATTTGTTGTAAGCAGAACCAGGGTGCAGGCTTCTTCCACCTCTATACCTTGTTCCCGGACCAGTTTCTCAAATTCAGCATTCTCCGCTCCCGGATTAAACACAATTCTCTTAGGATGTAAAGATAAGAGATAATCATAATATTCCTTTTGTGAAACCGGATTCAGGTAAATAGTTACTGTATGAATATCCGAAAAATCTACCCTTTCTTCCGAAAAAAAAACATCACCTATTTTCCCCTTTCCTCTACCTATAGCCACTACCGGGTGATTATGCTTCCGCAACATGACTACAGCCTTATTGCTATATCTGTCCGGATTTTCCGAAGCCCCTAATACCAATGTCTTTTTCATAATCTCAAATTAAAATCAATTTGTATAAATCATACCGAAAAATCAATGCCAAAAATAACATATCCGACAACTAAATTTCCTTCTTTTTATTTTTTATTGGTAAAAGACAAGCCCTGGATGCTTTAAAAGCCAGAATAAAATAGTAAATTAATTTATGGAAATTTAGTATATTCCTTCCTTAAACCTCTTCTGGTACCCATTTCAGGAATTTAATTCTAATTACATCAAAAACAAAAAATTAATTAAGATTAAGATTTTTCAATCTGACAAAAAACACATTTATATTATTTTCTATATTTGAAAAACTGCAAAAAATGAAGATAAAAAAAATTGAACCGGCAAAAAATGCCTATCAGTCTCCTTTGTTAATTAAAAACCTGTTTGATTACTGTACTACATTAAACCCTGAAAATGAAATTGTTTACAGAGATGTATCCCGATACAATTACCATGAATTTAAAAAACGGGTAAACAAATATGCTAATATGCTGAAAAACCTGGGTATAGAAGGGGGCGAAACCATTGCAGTAATGGATTACGATAGCCATCGGTATCTGGAAGCTTATTTTGCCGTTCCCATGACAGGTAATATCCTGCATATGATTAACTGGAGACTTTCCTCCGAACAAATACACTATACCATCAACCATGCAGAAGATTTGGTTATTATTGCCCATGCCGATTTTTTACCTGTATTGGAACACTTCGCCGGAAGTATGCCTTCCCTGAAATACTTAATTATCTGTAAAGACGATGATTCCCAAGTATTTTCCGAAACTTTGCAGATTCATGGGGAATACGAAGACCTGATGTCTCAGGTCTCTGATAAATACGAGTTTGAAGATTTCGATGAAGATGCTGTGGCTACCACTTTTTATTCCACAGGAACTACCGGAGACCCGAAGGGAGTTTTCTTTACCCATAGGCAACTGGTTTTACATACTTATAACCTGGCGGCTACTTTAGGTTTCTCAGGCTCTATTGCCTGTAGAATGAGCGCTAATGATGTGTATCTTCCCCTGACTCCGATGTTTCACGTTCATGCCTGGGGATTTCCATTTTTAGCAACTGCCTATTCTCTTAAACAGGTCTATGTAGGAAAATTTACTCCTGATGTGTTCATAGACTTATTCAAAAAGGAAAAACCTACTTTTTCCCACTGTGTCCCTACTATTTTGCAGATGATTCTGGACAATCACAGCTCGGATCAGTTGGACTTACATAACTGGAAAGTAGTCATAGGAGGCGCTCCAATGACTAAAAAGCTGGCTAAACATGCACTGGAAAAAGGGGTTGACGTGGTAGTCGGTTACGGAATGTCTGAAACCTGCCCGATTATAGCCCTGACTCACATTGCTCCCAAATATAAAAATACCGATCTGGAGATTCAGGCAGAAATGAGAATCAGAACCGGAATCCGTCCGCTAATGGTAGATATCAAAATCATTAACGACGAAGGAAAAATCATAGAGCCAAACGATAAAGAACAGGGAGAAATCACTGTCAGAGCTCCATGGCTGACCCAGGGATATTACCGGGAAATAAAAAGAGGTCAGGAACTTTGGGAGAGCGGATATCTTCATACTTCCGATATTGCCACGATAAACTCTGACAATTCCATGAGAATTACCGACAGAATCAAAGATGTGATAAAAAGCGGAGGAGAATGGATTTCATCCGTCCAGCTGGAGGACATCATTAATAGCCACGAAGCAGTTTCTGAAGTAGCTGTGGTAGGAATCCCCGACGAAAAATGGAGTGAAAGACCTCTGGCAATGATTGTTCTGAAACCCAATAAAACCGTGACAGCAGAAGAATTAAAAAAATATCTGAACAAATTTGCCGAATCGGAAGTTATTAGTAAATGGGCGGTTCCCCAAACCATAGAATTTGTTACTGAAATTCCCAAAACCAGCGTAGGGAAAATAAATAAAAAACTAATCCGTACCCTGTACACTGAGCAGGAAGCCTGATTATCTTTTTTATAAAATTCCGACAAACTAATAAAACAGATATATTTTAAACAAAAAGATTCAATTTAATTTATAAATTGAATCTTTTTTCTTTAATTTAAATAACCTGATAAAGCTGAATATCCCCAAATAATTATGTTAAGGGAAAATATCTTTTCTATAAATTCACCTCATTTACCCATTTTAATTAATCCTAATTCAATTCTAAAAAACAATAAGAAAATCTAATCATTTTTTATATTTATTTCAGAATCATAAAAAATATGTCTTCTTTTTTGAAGAAATTAGAAAATTAACACAAAAAACCGGGTGAAAATTTTTATTAAATTAACATAGCAATTATTTGCTTTTCTACCATAACTCTTATTATATTTGGCAAAAACAATCAATATTTATTATGCAAAAAATAAAAGTACTCAATCCGGTAGTGGAAATGGATGGAGATGAAATGACAAGAATTATCTGGAAGTTCATCAAAGACAAATTAATCCTACCTTATTTAGATATTGATCTAAAATATTTTGATTTAGGGATAGAAAATAGAGACAAAACCAATGACCAGGTAACCATTGATTCGGCTGAAGCAACTAAAAAATACAACGTAGCCGTAAAATGTGCAACCATCACTCCTGATGAAGCCCGGGTAAAAGAATTTAACCTAAAAAAAATGTGGAAGTCTCCTAACGGAACTATCCGTAATATTGTAGGAGGAACCGTTTTCAGAGAGCCGATTATCATGAGTAATGTTCCCCGCTATGTTCAGGGATGGACAAAGCCAATCGTTATCGGACGTCATGCATTCGGAGACCAATACAAAGCTACCGATGTAGTGACCAAAGGGCCGGGAAAATTAACTATGACCTTTACTCCTCAGAACGGAGAACCTCAGACCTGGGAAGTTTATGATTTTAAATCAGACGGGGTTGCCATGTCCATGTACAACACGGATGAATCCATCAGAGGGTTTGCCCACTCTTCTTTCCAGATGGCCTTAACTAAAAAGTGGCCTTTATACTTATCCACAAAAAATACGATTTTAAAAGCCTATGATGGCAGATTTAAAGATATTTTCCAGGAAGTTTACGAAAGCGACTACAAATTCAAATTCGAAGAATTAGGAATTACATACGAACACCGTTTAATTGACGATATGGTGGCTGCTGCCATGAAATGGAACGGAGGATTTGTGTGGGCTTGTAAAAACTATGACGGAGACGTACAATCCGATACTGTAGCCCAAGGATTCGGTTCTTTAGGACTTATGGCCTCTGTTTTGGTAACTCCTGATGGAAAAACAGTGGAAGCAGAAGCCGCTCATGGAACTGTAACCCGTCATTACAGACTTCACCAACAAGGAAAAGAAACCTCTACCAACCCGATTGCTTCCATTTTCGCCTGGACAAGAGGTCTGATGCACCGGGGAAAATTAGACAACACTCCTGAATTAGTTAAATTTGCCGAAACATTGGAACGGGTTTGTATAGATACCGTAGAAAGTGGAAAAATGACTAAAGACCTGGCTATGTTAGTAAAAGGGGATAAAATGACTCAGGAAGATTACATGAATACGGAAGATTTTTTAGATGCCATTGATCAGGGCCTGAAAGCCAGACTGGCTAAATAAATCCGTAAAGTAAAATTACCCTAATATAACTATCCGAAGTTCAATTCTTTAATCCAGAAAGAACTTCGGATTTTTTCATAGATTTATTTCAAAAAATTCTACTTATAAGCTTGGTAGCTCAGAAAAAAGTCGTACATTTGCAACTCAAATTTTTAACAAACATGAAAAAAGACATTCATCCTGACAACTACAGACTGGTTGTTTTCAAAGATATGAGCAACGAAGAAATGTTTTTATGCAAATCCTCTGCGGAAACCAAAGACACTATTGAATATGAAGGAACCGAATATCCGTTGGTAAAAATGGAAATATCCAGTACTTCCCACCCTTTCTATACAGGAAAAGTGAAATTAGTGGATACTGCAGGTAGGGTTGATAAATTCTTCAATAAATATAAAAATTACAAAAAGTAATACCTATTACTTTTATCTATAAAAAACAAACCTATTGTATTGATTTACAGTAGGTTTTTATTTTGGCATGAATATTGACTTTAGAAAACAAAATTTGCAGGGTTGTTAATAAATGCCTAAGTCTTATTTTTAATATCAGATAGTTGAATTAGAATATTTTTAATACCTTGCAGTAATAAAATGAAGTAACTATGAAAACTAAACTTTTTATTTTGTTCTTTTGCTTATTCTCAATAGCAGGATTCTCTCAGGAAAAATATAAATACAGAGAAGACATCCAATCCACTGAAGATAAAGTAAAAAAAGTGGAGGTATTGGTTCAGCAGGAATTTGGCTCCCCTTCCTCACCCGGAATTTGGACTTCTAATAACTCCGATTACG
>JAVBRH010000047.1:0-4142 GCA_031548225.1 Apibacter sp. | reverse complement strand
CTCTCATCAACCAGGTAAAGACCGATCCGCATTCTCCCGGATATTACAGAGCTATCGGCCCATTAGAAAATGTAAACAGTTTTTATAACGCTTTTAATATACAAAGCACGTATAAAATGTTTAAACCTGAAAATGAAAGGATTATTATCTGGTAAAAAAATTTTTGGATTTTAATATGACGTTAAAAGAAATTCTTAAATCCCCTTCTGTTACCCTTTTAGATGTAAGGGAAGAAGAAGAGTTAAAAAATGAAGGAGAAGTTCCGGGCGCTATTCTGATTCCCATGAGAAAAATTCCTGAAAAACTGGAGGAAATAAAAGAATTTAGTACCCCTCTTGTTATTTTCTGCCGTTCAGGCATACGATCCGGGTATATCGCTGAATATTTGGAAAATCTGGGGTTTACGGATGTATATAACGGCGGTGGTTTTAAAAAAATCAACCAGATATTGGGAGAAGATTAACCCCGAAAAATTTCATTTTGGTAAGCTATTTGAGATAAGATAATTAACAAAAAATAAAGAACATGAAAAAATTAATTAAGCTTAGTACTGCTGGATTATTCTTACTATTGATGGGTTTTACTTTTCATAGCTGCGACACGGCAAAAACTGTAGCTGATACAGTGGAAAATAAAGACCTGGGAGCTAAACTTGTGGGAGTATGGACTCTTACCCGTATTGAAGGAACTCAGGCTTCGGATGCTTTTAAAGGGACTATTCCTACTTTATCTTTTGATCTGGCTTCTCACAGAGTATCCGGAAACGGAGGCTGTAACGGTTACAGTGGCGGATTTACCCTTTTAGGAACTATGTACACTCCTACCCCTATGGTGTCAACTATGATGGCCTGTGCTCAGGAAAACAAAGAATCCCGTTTATTGGAACTATTGGGAAAAAAAAGCACCCTGGTTTTTAATAACAGTTCTTTACAGTTTGTACAGAGCGGAAATGTGGTATTGGAGTTTTCCCAAAAATAAACCGTCCTGTAAAATTACAACTTCAGATAAACTACATTACATACGAAAAATCGTATCTTTTTGTTTTTCATAACAAAAAAAGTTATATATTTGCCCCTCAATACATAATAATCATTAAAATAATATTGGCATGTATCTAACATCAGAAGTTAAAAAAGAAATTTTCGCTAAGCACGGTAAAGATGAAAAAAATACCGGAAGCGCAGAAGGACAGGTTGCTCTGTTCACTTTTAGGATTAATCATTTAACCCAACATTTAAAAAAGAACCAGAAAGATTTTAATACAGAAAGATCTCTTGTGGCTTTGGTAGGTAAAAGAAAAAAACTACTGGATTATCTTAAGAAAAAAGATATTTCCAGATACAGGGCAATAATTGCCGAATTAGGCATTCGAAAATAAAACAAAAAAGGCAATGTCAAATTGCCTTTTTTACATTGAAAAGACTTAAAAAAGAAGAAAATTTCATTTTTACTGAAGTGCTAATTGCTTTAACATAAACACAAAGAGCACTGAATTCCATTAATCTCTACTATTTTAATGGACTTGAGTGTTCTCTGAAAATATCAGTTAAAGAATGTGGCCTTAATTAAAAATTGTAATTTGTCTTCTTTTTTACTTTTATATAAATAAAGTATTAATGAAATTTTTGAATTTGTATGGATATTCCAAAAGCAATTACAGAAAAAATTATTTTAGAAGACGGAAGAGAAATCATTCTTGAAACCGGGAAGCTGGCAAAACAAGCTGATGGTTCCGTAGTAGTAAAATGTGGCGGCACTATGGTATTGGCCGCAGTAGTTGCAGCTAAAGAAGCAAAACCGGGAACGGATTTTTTGCCTTTAACTGTAGATTACAGAAATAAATTTTCCTCCGGAGGACGTATTCCGGGAGGATTCATGAAAAGAGAAGGAAGACCTACGGATGAGGAAATCCTGACAATGAGATTAGTAGACCGGGTTTTACGGCCTTTATTTCCTGATGATTTCCACGCAGAAATTCAGGTAATGATCCAATTGATTTCTTACGATGGGACAATTCTACCTGATTCACTTACCGGACTAGCAGCTTCAGCCGCTATTGCCGTAACAGATCTACCTTTCAACGGCCCTATCTCGGAAGTTCGTGTCATCCGCCAGGATGGAAAATACATCATAAACCCTAGCCTAAAACAAATGGATAATGGTTTTGAACTGGATATTATGGTGGGGGCTTCCAAAGACTCTATTGTTATGATCGAAGGGGAAATGGAAGAAATTTCTGAAAAGGAAATGATTGATGCCATCGCCTATGCTCATGAAGAAATCAAAAAACAAATTGATGTAATAGAGAAACTAGCATCACAAGTAGAAAGATCTTTAGTAAAAAGAGAATACTGTCATGAAGAACATGATGAAGAACTACGAAAGGAAATCACTGAATTCTCCTATCAAAAAGTTTATGATATAGCGAAAGTTCCTTCAGACAAACATGAAAGAGGAGAAAAATTTGATGCTGTTCTGGAAGAATTCCTTTCCCGATATACAGATGAAGAAGAACGGGAAGAAAAAGAACCATTAGCTAAAGTCTATTTTCACGATGTTGAGAAAGAAGCGGTTCGTCAGCTGATTTTAAACGAAGGAATTCGCTTAGACGGACGGGACACTAAAACCATTCGTCCTATCTGGTGTGAAGTGAACTACCTGCCAGGATCTCATGGCTCTGCTGTTTTCACCCGTGGAGAAACCCAGTCACTGACTACCGTAACTTTAGGTTCTGCATTAGATGCTAACAGAGTGGATAATGTAATGTCCCAGCACGAAGAAAAATTCTATTTACACTATAACTTCCCTCCATTCTCTACCGGAGAAGTAAAACCAATCCGGGGAGTTTCAAGAAGGGAAATCGGACACGGAAACTTAGCCCAGAGAGCGCTGAAAAAAGTAATTCCTGAAGATAACCCTTATACTATACGGATAGTATCGGATATTTTAGAATCGAACGGTTCTTCTTCCATGGCTACCGTATGTGCCGGAACTCTGGCTTTAATGGATTCCGGAATTCAAATTAAAAAACCGGTATCAGGAATCGCTATGGGACTGATTACCGATAAAGAATCCGGAAAATGGAGTGTTTTATCTGATATATTGGGAGATGAAGACCATTTGGGAGATATGGACTTTAAAGTGACCGGAACCGCTGACGGTATTACTGCCTGCCAAATGGATATTAAAATCCAGGGACTGTCCTTTGAAATCATGGAACAAGCCTTGAATCAGGCAAGAGACGGAAGGCTTCACATTCTTGGAAAACTGTTGGAAACCATTTCTGTACCAAATCCGCAACTGAAACCTAATGCCCCTAAACTGGTTTGTCTGGATATTCCAAAAGACTTTATAGGTGCTGTAATCGGCCCTGGAGGAAAAATAATCCAGCAACTTCAGAAAGACACCGGAACTACTATCACCATTGAAGAAAATGATGAAGTAGGAAAAGTGGAAATTTCAGGAGTGGATCAAGCTATGATCGATGAGGCAATAGCACGGGTTAAACAAATTGCTTTTGTTCCGGAAGTAGGAACTATTTACAAAGCAAAAGTTGTTTCCATTAAACCGTTTGGCGCTTTTGTCGAAATTTCCAAAGGAGTGGAAGGTCTGGTACACATTTCAGAACTGGAATGGCGAAGACTGGAAAAAGTGGAAGATTCCGTTAATTTAGGCGATGTAATCGAAGTGAAATATCTGGGAACCGACGACAAGAAAAAAATGAAACTTTCCAGAAAAGTTCTATTACCCAGACCTGAAAGAAAGGAAGCAGATAAGCAATAATAAATTCTTGAAAAAATATCACTCTCTTAAAAGCTGATAGTTATTGACTATCAGCTTTTAATTTTATCATTTCTGACGAATTACGATTTTAGATTTTTCTAATAACTAACATCTAATATCTTTTTAACTGATCAACTTGAATTAATTATCCGTAAATTTGCAGGGCGTTTTTAAATAGTATGAAAGAATATAAACCCATCATTATATGCCTTGTTAAATTCTTTTCCGTTTATCTTATACTGATAGGCTTATATTACTTGTATCTGGATCACTATCAAAACAAACTCCTTACCTGTGACCCTTTCACCGAAACCGTGGGAAAACAATCTTCCGCATTTTTAAACCTGCTGGGTTTTTCC
>JAVBRH010000285.1:0-2832 GCA_031548225.1 Apibacter sp. | reverse complement strand
CCAAAGTCCTGTTTTCATCAATTTTGAATAACGACTTATGTTTTTCCATATAAGCCCTTAACTCATCATCTGTTACAGTAATCGGATTTTGTTTCTGATACTCTTTATAATCTATTTTTACATATTCAATATTAGCAATATTTACCTGATTTTGAGTCAGAACATCCGCTTCTTTCCCATTGGTAAGCATTCCGGTAGAATAAGCCCCAAAATACTGTTTAGCCATTGCCTGATAACCGAAATTCTTTTTAAGAGTCATCATACTCTCATAAATTTCTCTGGAATTAGGCGTGTTATTTTGGCTCTCTTCCAATTTTTGAAATTGTTCCTGAATTAACTGGGCGCTTACATTCCCGTTTTTATCTTTAAATTGCGGATTATTAGCGAACATAGGGGAGCTTTTTGCCACATCCCAAATCATTTTATCAGTAAGGATAAGACCTGCATCATTAAATTTTTGTTCGATCAGTTTATTTTGTACCAGAGAGGCCCAGACCTGTGCTTGCATTAAATTATCCGGATACTGCCCCTGATATTGGGAATTCAAAAAATGCAACTGATCATAATATTCCTGGCGGGTAATTACCTCTTTGTTCACTTTTCCGAATACATTAGGATCTTTTCTTCCCAATCTGCTCCAGTCAATACCCCCTAAGAGAAATAACAGTAAAGCAACGGCTACAAAGCCTATTAATAGTCCGTTTCTTTTTCTAATCTGTCCAAGAATAGCCATTTATTCTAAATTTAATATTTTAGTGTGCAAAACTACGATTTCAAGATGAAATATAAAAATAATATTTCACAGAATATCTGATTTTTAAGTATCTGGTTAAATTTTGTACAAGGAAAAGCAAAAACTAAAAAGAAGCAATTTCAAAAGCTTATTTTTGTTTAAACGATTAAATAAAAATATGCAAAAAACCATTTTATTAAAGCATGAAAATTTCTCATAATCTCAAAGAAATTTTGCTTTTTTAGTTAAGTCATTAGAAAATTACCAACCCGTTTTTATTTTATTCGGGTTAACCGCAGAGTATTGGTTAATCCATTCCCGAAAGAAGGCATCGCATTGAGATTAATAACATAATCTCCTGATTTCACATATCCTTTTTTTGCTGCATCGCGATTGACTTCTACTACTGTTTCATCCGTACTTTTTAAACCGTCGTATAAAAATGCCTGGACTCCCCATAATAAACTTAACATAGTAATCACTCTTTTATTAGGAGTAAAAACGATAATATCTGCCAATGGCCGGTAAGACGATATTTGAAAAGCGGTATATCCCGACTGTGTTAAAGTCATAATGGCCTTTGCTCTTACCTGTTCCACCATTTCCGCAGCATTGTAACAAATCATATCCGTAATATACCGGTCGCTCCCCTTTTTAGGATAATGAGGCGGAACCTGAATATGCTGATCATCTTCTACATTACTGATAATTTTTGACATATTTTCGATTACCTCTACTGGATATTTACCAACAGAAGTCTCCCCGCTCAGCATTACGGCATCTGCTCCATCCAGCACCGAATTAGCCACATCATTTACCTCTGCCCGGGTAGGAGTCAGACCGTCTATCATACTTTCCATCATTTGGGTCGCAATGATAACCGGCTTACAGGCAACCTTACAGGCACTTACCAGGTTTTTCTGAATCAACGGAACTTTTTCCATCGGAATTTCTATCCCCAAATCTCCCCTTGCCACCATTATACCGTCAACCGCTTCAATAATCTCCTTAATGTTCTTTATTGCTTCCGGTTTTTCTATTTTGGCAATAATCGGAATTTTATGACTACTGTTAACCTGTATTAATTCTTTCAAATCATCAACGTCCTGTACATGTCTTACAAACGAAAGAGCCATCCAGTCAAAATCATATTTAATAGCCGTAAGAGCATCTTTTATATCTTTTTCGGTCAATGCCGGTAAAGAAACCTTAGTGTTAGGTAGGTTGACTCCTTTTTTTGATTTCAGAGGGCCTCCCTGAATAACTTTCGCTTTAACCTCATCTTTCAGATTAGTCTCAATTACTTCAAATATTAACTTTCCGTCATCCAGCAATATTTTCTCTCCCACTTTCACATCCTGGGCAAACTGCGGATAACTCATATAAACCCTCTGGGCATTGCCCTCTATTTTTTCATTGGTAAACGTAATAATATCCTCTGAGTTTACTATAGTTCCCTCTTTTACAACTCCTACCCGTAGTTTAGGCCCTTGCAAATCGGCCAGTAAGGCAACATGGAAACCATGTTCTTCATTAATATTTCTCACTAAGCGCACCCACTTCTCCACAGTTTCTTCCTCCGCATGAGAAAAATTAACCCGGATTACGTTCACTCCTGCTTTAAACATTTTTATCAATGTTTCTTTATCTTCAGATGCAGGCCCAATGGTGGCTACAATTTTTGTCTTTTTTCTATATCCATTCATTACACAGGTAATATCAAATTTTCTAAATTATTCTTTTTAATGTTCTCAATACTTATTTCTTGGTATTTCTGGATTATCCTAAGATTGGGTAAAGTTACATAAAAGTCCTCATCTAAAGAAAAATGAGACTTTAAGAAATAGTTAAATAATTTGTATTCCGGAATTAATGTTTTAACAGTCTCTATTTCTTCAAACAAACTGAGATTATCCGTCTTTACATTTTGAGGATAAGAATAGTTGCTTATTAATTCTATTTCCTGTTTTGTTTTTAAGTGATAATACCGATAAACCGAAAAATTATATAAAACACCCTTATCCAGGATCTCCTGATCCTTTATCCGTTTAAAACTGAGCTTGCAGCTTTTATTCAGTTGAAAAACAAAGTCATAATCC
>JAVBRH010000044.1:0-5064 GCA_031548225.1 Apibacter sp. | reverse complement strand
AAATACTAATATTACTTTTAATATTATGGAGTAGTATATCATATGCTCAAACAAACAATGAAATAACAATAAAGGGTAAAGCTGTAAATTTACTGTTTTATGGAAAAAAAGAACAACCTGAGAATCTTATGGCAATGGTTTTTTCTGAATACAATACCATCTATTATATTGAAAATTTAAGAAGCTGGGATGATTCTATATCTGATAAAGAAATCGTAGTTACAGGTATTCTTGAAGAATCCTATCCGGAAAGAGAACAAAATAAAATTTTGAAACAAGACATAGATTTGCCTCTTAATTCTGATGGGTCATTGAAAATAATAAAAGAAGCAAAATGGTTCATTTACAAAGGGGAATAAAGCAATATAAGTCGTTAAGTATCATCTAATACACAGTCATAAATTATCTTTAGTGATTTTTATTCTATATTTTTGGTTTTTCAAATAGTTTCTACATTAAAAATCATAACTTTGCGTTTCGAAAAAATTAAGTAAATATGAATTCTTTTATTGAAGAGCTTACATGGCGGGGTTTGATTCATGATATGATCCCGGGCACTGAGGAACAATTGGGTAAAGAAATGACTTTAGGCTATATTGGGTTTGACCCTACAGCAGATTCCCTTCATGTGGGAAGTCTGGTTCCTATTCTGCTTCTGGTTCATTTTCAAAGACACGGACATAAGCCGGTTGCTTTGATAGGAGGTTCTACGGGAATGATCGGGGATCCGTCCGGGAAGAGTAATGAAAGAAACCTTTTGGATGATGAAACGTTACAAAAATATCTGGCAGGAATAAGATCCCAGTTGGAGCGTTTTCTTGATTTTGACGGGAATAAGCCTAATTCTGCGCTTTTAGTGAATAATTACGACTGGATGAAAGAAATTAGCTTCCTGGAATTTGCACGGGATATTGGAAAATATATTACGGTTAATTACATGATGGCTAAAGATTCTGTGAAGAAAAGGCTTAATGGAGAATATGTGGAAGGGATGTCCTTTACGGAATTTACCTATCAGTTATTACAGGGATTTGATTTTTATCATTTGTATAAAGAGTTGAATGTAAAACTTCAGATGGGAGGTTCCGATCAATGGGGTAACCTGACTACCGGAACGGAACTAATCCGGAAAAAACTGGGAAAAGAAGCATTTGCCCTTACCTGTCCTTTAACAACGAAAGCGGATGGCACTAAATTTGGAAAAAGTGAAGGAGGAGAGAATATCTGGCTGGATGCCAACCGTACTTCTACATTCAGGTTTTATCAGTTTTGGCTAAATGTAGCTGATGTTGAGGCAGAAAAATATATTAAAATTTATACTTTTCTTTCCAAAGAGGAAATAGAAGATCTGATTATCCGGCATAAGGAAAATCCGGAAGCAAGGTTGTTACAAAAGAAACTTGCAGAAGAGATAACTTGTTGGGTTCATGGGAAGGAAGAAGTGGAAAAAGCAATTAAAGCTTCATCTATTTTATTCGGTAAATCTACTAAGGAGGATTTCCTTTCTTTAGAGGAGTCTACTTTTTTATCTTTGTTTGAAGGAGTCCCCCAAAAGGAAGTTTCACTGGAAAGCATCAAAGAAGGGGTTTCCATTGTAGATGCTCTTTCTGACTTCAGTGGCTTTTTATCTTCAAAAGGAGAGGCCCGGAGGGCATTAAAAGAGAACTCTATTTCGGTAAATCAGGAGAAAGTAAAGGAAGATTATACCCTTCTTGAAAGCGACCTTCTGCAGAAAAAATATATCTTATTACAAAGAGGAAAAAAATCATACTTTATTTTAAAAGGAATTTAGCAAAGAGTTTTATTTTTTAATGAAAATAAATATATTTGCAATATGTTATAGAACAAATAGATGAAAGGACTTGTCAAGTTTTATCATCCTGATGAAACCTTAGAATATCGCATCAGGAAATGTTTTTGTAAAGTAGTATTTCTTAATCAGAAAAACACGTTGGTTGTAGAAATAGAATCGGATGACGATTTAGATCATGTGGAAGAGGATTCTTTTCAGAATGAATATCCTCAGGTTATTTTTAATATCGAAGATTTTGAAATTCCTGTAAAGACAATTCAGCAGTTATCCGGAAAATCTTTTCTTATTCCTGCTTATGAGGAAAAAGAAAATGAAAACGGTGACATGGAAGATGTCTATTATACCAACTTAAATATTAATGATGAGGAGGATCTGGAAACAGATAGTAATGAGTTGAAGTTTGGGAAAGATGAACAAGGGAATTTAAAATTAATCTGGCAGGGATATTGTGACGATTTCATAACCCGGGAAGAGCCGTTGAAATTTAAAGTGTCTTGTTCTTTTACAAAAGACCTTTTGGAAATTGATGATTAAATAACCAGTAATGCTTATTATGAGGTTGCTTCAAAGTGTTGGAAGTGAGGGTGAGTAGAGAGCTTTAGCAGATATTTATCTCCATTGCTGTCTCCAAAGGCATAAACTTCATCAAACTGAGATAATTGGACTTCTTTTATAATCCTGACTACTTTTTCTTTGTAATTACAGTTGGGAGTTGAAAATTTTCCTGTGAATATATTATTCTTAAATTCTGCTTTTGTAGAAATAAGCCGGACTCCTAAATACCTGGCAAATGGTTTTACCCAGATATCCAGGGAAGCGGTAACAATATATTTATCAGTTTCATGTGCCAGGCTTTTCATGTATTCTAATACTTCTGACCGGAAAATAGTCTCTTTTTTTGCTTCAAAATAATCTTGAGCCAATTTTTCTATTTCTATCTTGTTTTTATCTTTTAAAAAATGGGAGATGAATTTTTCTTTTGCTTTTCCGGCATTTACTATTTTGAATTTAACCAATAAAAATAAAGGGGAATATTGAATAAATGCCCATTTGTATTTATCCGGAAAACTAAATTGTAAAAAATCGAATAAAGTATCTTTATTTGTTAGAGTTCCGTCAAAGTCGAAAAGATAAAGTCGTGTCATTTTCCGTACGATACTACATTTTCATTTTTTTGAAAATAAATTCCGGAACATTTTTAATAATAGTCATAATACACCACCAAATTCCGGTTACATAAATTTTATTTCTTTTCTTTTTGTATGCATTGTAAATAACATTCGCCGCTTTTTGGGGCGAGGCAGTTAAAGGCTTCGGAAGGGGAAGTCCGGCGGTCATCTTAGTATCCATAAATCCGGGTAAAACGGTCATCACATGGACATTTTTATGAAAAAGATAATTTCTTAATCCGTCCAGATATACCATAAATCCGGCCTTGGCACTTCCATAAATAAAATTACTTTGCCTTCCTCTTAATCCGGCTACGGAGGAAAGTCCGATAATGGTTCCCTCCTTTGCCTGTTCAAATTTTTTTGCAAAAAGATTAATTACAGGTACTAATTTGGAATAATTGATTTCTATAATTTTCTCCGTGTTTGTTTCATCATATAGGCCTTCTTCCGTATTTTTCCCTAAGTATCCGGTTGCACAAAACAACAAGTCTGTTTCTATAGAATCGAACAGGGAAGAATCAAAATTCTGGGTTATATCCAATGGAATAATCTCGGAATCCTGTTTAAACTTTACTTTAATATGTTTAGCAAATCTTTCGGTTTCCTCTACATTGGAGGTTACTAAAAATATTTTAGAATATTTATCCTTATTTTCTGTTAAGGCTTTTTCTACAAAAGCCTGAGAAATATCTGAAGTTGCACCTAGTATAATCATTTTATTTCGGAATTATATAAAATTTGGCTTTTATCCTGAATGTCTTTATCATTCCCAATTAATTGAATAAAGGGATCTAAAGTAGTCAATATGTAAAGGTTAAAATTACGTGACTGGACATTTGAATTTATATACTCAATTTTTTTATTAATCAGAGGAATAGTAAATGTAGTTATTACCGGCTCACTTGTGTCCGTATAAAAATATTTGATATTTTTTCTTTGTTTAAGGGCATTTTCCACTTTTTCTCTGTTAGCAAGATAATTGGTTGGTGTTTTTATTATCATAAAAATACTAAACAATAAGGAAATAACCCCTAAAGAAAAAAGCCATTTGGTTTTAGCTGGAAAACACTTAAAAAACAATATTATAAACGAGAAAAAAAGAACAAATGATGCTTCACATAACATTCTTGTTGCCAATGTTTCAATTCTTTGGGTATATTCAGAAAAAATCATTAATACTAAGTACACACATCCTATTGTTAACAATAACTGATGGTAATAATTAATTTCTTTCTTAAAATATTTTTTATAACAAATAAAAAAACCGAATAAGAAGAACAAATCAATTAAAATTAATCCGGCTCCCACTAATATCATAGCCGGAGAGGTAAAATGTAGAATTTTTGAAGATATGATAGGATTTACAATATTAATTATTCCTAAGAAATTATCATAAGTAAATGACCAAAAGTCAGGATATGAAGGTAACCCTCTTGAGTTTTCTCCTGTAAAATCATGAAAATTTATATAATTAAATGCTATGTATGATAGAATTCCTAAGGCTGAAAATAATAAAAAATAGAAATAACTTTTAGTATAAACATTTTTTAGAAGTTTATTTTTAAGGGTATAATAAAACAGGAATAAGCCGATAGCTACATATATATATAATCCTGAATATCGCATTAAGACCATGGAAGGCATGATTATAGATGCCGGTAAAACAAATCGCCATCCTTTCAGTTTACCTAAAAAATATTCATGGAAATAATAAATTAAAAAATATTCTAATGTTAAAAATGGAACTTCTGAATAGGAAAAAAGAAAAAGTGAAAAAATTCTTAAAGTCAGAAATATAATAGTTTCCTTAAAATAGAATTTTTTATAATAGGAAAACAATCCTATTGCTAAAATAGCTAAGACATTAATTATTTTAGTGCTGTAAAAATAGTCATGGGTAATTAAATGAAATAGTTTAATAAGAAGTGGATATCCTAGCGGAAACAGGTCAGTGTTAACTTCCGGCAGAACATCTGCAATTCTAAAATAATCTACAGAATCAGAGGTAACTCCACCTGAAGGAAGAAAAAATGGAATAATTGCGGTTTTTAGTAAGATAAAAATGAATAATACCCAATA
>JAVBRH010000291.1:0-3814 GCA_031548225.1 Apibacter sp. | reverse complement strand
TTCGTTCCGCCGAAATAGCGTATTATAATTAATAAAGCATAAGTAATCTCAAAAGAGATTAATTGATTATAAATAGGCAGTCCGGCAGTACCGGACGGTTCTCCGTCATCGTTTGCCCGGTAATTTTCTCCTTCTGCCCCCAAACGGTAGGCATAGCAATAGTGAGTTGCCTGTGGATAGATTTCCCGGCTGTATTTCAGGTATTTTTTCACCTCATCTTCATCCGTTACAGGAAAAAGCAATCCGTAAAACTTGCTCCCTTTTATTTTCATAAGTGAATCTGTAACCGGTTGGGCAATGGTTTTATATTCGAAAAAATTCGGCATAATTACAAAAATAAAAATTAAACCTGTTCCTGTCTATTTTATTTAATTTGAAGAGGTATTTTTAATACAGGTGATAAGATTGTTTCCTATATAATGTTGTTTAGTTATTTTCCCAAACAGGGCAGGGGAGCAGGTACCCTTTTCCACCAGGGAGTCAGAAGTAGTGATCATGGCTTCATCCCAGCAATTCCGGTCGATAAAATCCTGAAGGGTTTTTCTTCCTCCTTCTACCATAACGGATTGTATATCCCTGAGATACAGATTATTCATAATTTGAGGAATAATATCCTGGGAGAAATCTATCCGGATGTACTCTAAATTATCTTTTTTTGAATCGAGTTTTTCATTGAAGATAAAAGTAGGGGCTTCTTCATTGAAAATATGAAAAGAAGAAGGTACTTCCCGGTTTTTATCTTTCAATATCCGCAGAGGATTTGTTCCTTTCACAGTTCGGCAGGTAAGGTAAGGGTTATCGATCAGGGCTGTATTTTTTCCTACTAAGATAGACTGTTCCTGACTTCTGATTAAGTGAGTGTTTTGTAAAGAATATTTATTGCTTATCCAGAAAGGCTCCGTCCGGTCAGTTCCGTTATCCATCTTTTTATTCAGTGTTTCAGCCCATTTTAACAGGATATAAGGACGTTTTTTCAGGTGGAAAGTAAAAAACCTTTTATTGAGCTCTTCACATTCATTTTCAAGTATTCCTGTGATAACTTCAATTCCTGCATTTTTTATGATTTCCGTTCCTTTTCCATTCACTTTTTCGCTGGGATCTATGGAGCCTATAATAGCCCGTTTGAAGTTCAATTCTACAATCCGGGAAGCGCAGGGAGGAGTTTTTCCAAAATGGGAGCAGGGCTCCAGAGAGATATAAATATCACTTTCCGGAAGTAAAGAAAAGTCTTTTACGGAATTAATAGCGTTTATTTCCGCATGAGGTTCCCCGGACTTCCTGTGCCATCCTTCTCCTATGATTTTATTATCATGGACAATAACAGCCCCTACCAATGGGTTGGGGTAGGTGGTTCCTAATCCGTTTTTGGCTAATTCTATGCATCTTCGGATGTATTTTTCATCCTGAGTGTCCATATAAAAGAGGGCTTATCCTTCTGTTTCCGATTTATTTTCAGTCTGAGTTTCCTCTGTTTCTTTTTCAGCAGGAGGTTCTTCTGACAAATCCAGATTTATAAGTTTGGAATAGGTTTGTTTCAATTCTTCCAGTTTTACTTTTTTAGACTCAATGTTATTTAAAGTGTTTTGCAATAGAGGATTATCCGGTCGTGCATTGGAGAAGAAGGAAAGGTTATTTTCCAGCTGTACTACTTCATGTTCCAGATCCTGTATTTGTTTTTTCATCTTTCTCAAATCTTCATCCAATCTTCTGTCGTCTTTGGATTGTTTGTAATTCTCAACCTTGATGTTCAGCTGCATTTCATCAATTACATTTTTTTCAATATTGAGTTTCTTGATTAACTTTTTAATAGTCTGATTAAACTCCTTATTGATGTCCATGTTTTCTCTCGGAACTTTTCCTATGGAATTCCACTGAATGCTCCATTCATTGATTTTATCCAGGACTTTATCTTTATCTTCTTCTGAAACAGCATTGATTTCTGTCAGGATAGTTTGTTTTTTTACCAGATTTTCAGCCCATTCCTCATTTATCTTCGTATTCTTCTGTTTATACCGGTCAAAGAAATAATTACAGTTTTCCCGGAATTCATTCCAGAGTTTATCTGAATATTTTCTTGGAACGTGTCCGATATTTTTCCACTCGTTTTGAATTTTTTTATAAAGATTTAAAGCCACTTCCCAGTCTTCACTTTCCTTATTAGCTATAGCTGTTTCCAGCAGGTCATTTTTCTTTTTTAAGTTTTCCTGCTGAACTTTTTTCAAGTCTTTATAAAAGGTGTTTTTCCGGGTATTGATTTCATGAAGGAGATTCTTGAATTTATTCCAGGTTTCACTGCTGAACTCTTTGGGAGTTCTTCCTGTTGAGAAAAATTCTTCTCTCAGCTGCTCAATTTTTTTAATATTATTCTGCCAGAATGAATGATCCGGATTTTCTACGGTAATGACTTTCTCCAACTCGGCAATAATATTCTGTTTCTTCTCTAAATTGGCTTCCTGTTCTTCTTTGATTTTTTCAAATAATTCCAATTTCCGGGCATGGACTTTTTGCGTAATGGTTTTAAACTCCTGCCAGCTGGATTCTCTAAATTCTTCTGCAACGGGTTCAGCCTGTTCTTTCCAGAGTTTGTGCAGATATTGGAGTTCATTTAGGGCTTTTTGGACGCTGGGTTCGGTTATCAGTTCCTCAGCTCTGCTTATAATGGCTTTTCTTTGTTCCAGGTTATGAGCATAGTCCAATTCTTCCAGTTCCTTATTTAATTTGATAAAGTCGTGGGTATTATCCAGGTGGTGAAAGTAAGTGCGGAAAACATCTCCGGCTTTTGTCTTAGGTATTTTACCCGCATTGTGCCACCTTTCTTTTATATCCCTGAACTTTTTAAAGAAAGAACTTATAGATTCAATAGGAGTGGTGTATAATTCTTTCAGCTCTTCAATAATCTGAAGTCTGTTTTCCAGATTTACCTGTTCCTTTTGTTCCTGTTCCTTATAAAAAGAAGTCAGCTTGGTTTTATAATCGTGATATATTGAATTAAATCTGGTTTTCAGAGAAAAATCCGGCTGATAACTTAATTCTTCCCCTCCTTCCTCTAAATATTTTTGTTTTCTGCTTGTTTCCTGTTCTTCAAATTTTTTGTTGAAAGATTCTCTGATATGGTGTATAGGTTCACTGATTAAAATTACAGGATACTCATCCTGAAGCATCCGGACTCTTTCAATAAGCCTTTCCAGATCATACGAATCATAATCTTCTTCGGGAATTGCAATTTCTTTGTTTTCATTGTGTTCCTGAGTAGAGTCAGAATTAAGTTCGTCTATTGAGTTTTCATTTTGATTTTCAACAGGTGAGACTTCAGTGTTTACCAGTTCCTCTTTTTTTTCTTCTCCTTCTGCATTTTGCAGGTTATCCAAGTCAGTGCTCATAATATAATGGGATTTTCTCTAAACAAAAGTATAAAAAATATTATAAATGGAGCTATAAGACAGATAAAAATTATATTTTTTGAAAATATTATATACAAATTAAATATTTTTTTGTAAAATATTTAACAGTTGTATTTAAGTGTTAATTGAATTGGGTTTTATTGGAAATAGTAATAAAATAGCTGATTATGTGTGTTTTGTATAATCCTTAGTTCATTTAGAAAAAGAAATTGCTCATAATGAAAAATAATTATATTTAATAGATTATCAATGAATTAAATAGATGAATAACCTTAATTAACTTACATGAAAATATCGAATATCTTACTTTCTTTTGTTTTATTATATTAAACCCATGTTAAATTATGCTTTGCTATTTAATAGTTCATGGATCTCTTTGATTTTACATTCTTTTACAATATATGTTTTACAGA
>JAVBRH010000008.1:0-8065 GCA_031548225.1 Apibacter sp. | reverse complement strand
TTATTACACCACTGTTTCTGCCGTAGTAAGGAACTTCGGAGGGCAGTTGACCTATTACAACGACAGAAGAGAAAAATTACCCATTCAGGCAAATCTGGGAATCTCCCAAAGATTTGAAAGGCTTCCCCTGGAATTAACCCTTGTCCTTCATGATTTACAAAAATTTGACATCTCCTCCCCTGTCAACAAAAACGGCGAGAAAGTCGGAGTAGGACGAAAAATCATAGATCACGTATCCATAGGGGCCGAACTCTTTCCTGAATCAGGATTTAACTTACGGGCAGGATATAATTTCAAAAGAGGAAACGAACTATCCATTGAAGATCAAAGAAGTTTTGCGGGGCTGACTCTTGGATTTGGAATTAAAATTTCTTATTTTCGTTTTGATTATGCCTGGGGAAGATATAATGCAGCAGGAAATACCCATACATTCGGGTTGCGCATAGATTTGGAAAATCTCTTTGCTCCAAGGTATGACTGGTAAAAAATAAAAATGGAAAAAAAATCAACAAACCCAATAATAGCCATTGACGGTCATTCATCCACCGGGAAAAGCACCTATGCCAAAATGCTGGCACGGGAATTTGGGTGGAAACACATTGATACCGGGGCTATGTACAGAGCCGTTACCTTGTATGGAATACAAAACTTCTTACAAAAGGACCACACCATTGACACCCAAACTTTAACTTCCCATCTTAAAGATATTCGTATTGACTTTGCTTATAATCGTGAAACACAAGATAATGATACCTATCTGAACGGAAAAAATGTAGAATCGGAAATCCGGGATTTTCAGGTTTCCGAATTAGTTTCCTCTGTCGCTAAAATTCCCGAAGTCCGCATCTTTTTAGTAAAACAACAGAGAGAAATCGGTGAAAAAGGAGGAGTTGTAATGGACGGAAGAGATATAGGAACGGTTGTTTTTCCTCAGGCCGACTTAAAACTGTTTATTACAGCTAGTGTGGAAGAAAGAGCCCGGAGAAGATTTAAGGAATATCAGGAACAAAACAATTCCATAACCCTCGAAGAAGTAAAAGAAAACCTGCAACACCGCGATTATGTCGATCAAAACAGGGAAATGTCTCCTTTGGTTCAGGCTCCGGATGCCTTTCTTATAGACAATACTTCCCTGACAAAAGAAGAAACCTACCAGACCATAGTAAAACTGGTTAAAGAAAAATTAGCTCTCTGAAGGTTCCGGCTCATCTTTCTCGTATTGAAGAATAATCTTTTCTGCAAAATCTCTGAGCTGCTGCATCTGCTGTCTGGATTTCCCTTGACCTATTTTAACAAACAAATAAGTCGCCAGAATTGCCAGCAGACTGAACAGAGTTGCCATTCCCGACCAGGAAAAATCGGTATCATCTTTACTTTTAACCAGATACATGGAATAATATAACGATCCGAATAAAATAAACATCGTGCCGAAACCGATATAAAGAAACATAAAAAAAGTCCAGACCGAAGGCTTAGGCCCGAAAATCCCCCTGATATAAGTACCCTCATCAGGCTCTACTTCCGCCCGTAAAGTCAAACGCGGTTTCCATGAAGGATCATCCTCCGTCTTTACCTCCACATAAGATTCCTGAGAAGAAATTTTTCCTGTAAATAATGAATTTTGTCTTTGCATTTGTAACCGCAACTGTTCCGTAAAATCATCCGGTGTCAGGGCTGTTTTCAGCTTAAAACGCGGCCGGTTCCTGATAGAATTTAGTGTTTCTTCCATTTTTTAGGTTTTATTTATATAAAATTACTAAGTTTTTTACAATTAAAAATTAATATAACTTAATAATAGCCAATAGCTTTTAGCTGATAGCTATTAGATTTTAGATTGACAATTGTTGATTTACGATTGTAAAATGTACCAAATAAAAAAGTGAGTTGATAGTTATAAGCCTATATCTAAATTCACATTCTGTTTATTCAAAGTCTTTTTACTTTTTACAATAATACTTTTTTCTTTCTACAGAATGGAGATCCTTCCTATCGTCAGGAAGATACATCCTCCCAACCCTCCGAAGGAGGGCTTCCTCCCCTTCGGGGCAGGGGGATTGTCATTCAGAACAGAGCGAAGTGGAGTGAAGAATCCTTTATATAGTATAGATATAAGAGATAAGTTGTAAGGGATAAGATATAAGTAAGAAGCTAATAGCCAAAAGCCATCAGCTGACAGCTAATTTGTAAATCTAATATTCTTTTTTCTTACTCTTTATGGATCCGGAATCCGTTTCAGCAGTCTTAGCTTTTTCACACTCCTTTTTCAATCTTTTCAAACAATCCGTACAAAGGCAGTCATCATATCGTTTTTGGATATACTCCCTTTCTTCCTGAGTGAGAAAAACGGAAGAACACTGACAGATTTCCAAAGTTTCGGCCTTACATTCAAATAACTGCTGACAGCCGGGACAGGTTTTAAGATTAGTTTGAGGCATGAGAGAATGAAATATCAGAAATTGGATTTAAAGATAGAGAAAATTTCTGATTTTTAGAAATAAAACAACCCTTTCTCGTAGTATTTCTCCTTATCTTTGAACTGGGATATGGATTTAAATAAATTATTTTCAGATAAACGTACCGGAAGTCAATATAAACCGGAAAAGAAAAAAGAGGAACTCCGAAATGAATACCAGAAAGATTTTGACCGGGTAATCTTCTCCACTTCATTCAGGAGATTGCAGAATAAAACCCAGGTTTTCCCTCTTCCCGGAAGTGTTTTTGTGCATAACCGGCTGACTCATTCTCTGGAAGTCGCTTCCGTGGGGCGCTCTTTAGGGAGTGAAATCGGAAATTACCTTGCTGAAAAATATGCCAAAGATCTGGACAAGAAAAACAGAGAGTTATATAAACATAGTTTGTACAACGTAATTTCCACCGCCTGTTTGTGTCACGATATAGGAAACCCGGCTTTCGGACATTCCGGCGAAGATGCCATTGCCAGCTATTTTCACCGTAATGAAACCGGATTAAAGGATAAATTTTCAGAAAAAGAATGGCAGGATTTTCTCAACTTTGAGGGAAACGCCAATGCCATCCGGGTACTTACCCAACAGCAAAACGGCAAATCCGAGGGAGGAATCATGCTTACCTACTCCACTCTCGCTTCCATAGCCAAATATCCTTGTGAATCCTTTGCTAAAAATAAAAAAATACTGCACCGTAAAAAATTCGGCTTTTTCCAGTCGGAAAAAGCGGTTTTTCAGAATATTGCGCAAGAAACTTCCATGGAACAAGCACAGGAAGAACCTCTGATCTACCTCCGTCACCCCTTTGTATGGATGGTGGAAATCGCTGATGATATATGCTACAATATTATTGATCTGGAAGATGCCCAACGATTGGGTTTTATCAGCACTCAAATTTGTGAGGACTTGTTGAAGCAGATTATAGTGGAAATGAGTGGAAACACCCGATGGGAAGGAATCAGTAAAAAGCTGAAAAACATTGAAGATAAAAACGACCGAATCGCCTTTTTACGCGCACTATCCATAGGCGACCTTATTAAAAGGGCAACAGAATTGTATAAACAGCATTTTGAAAAAATACTTTCAGGTACTCTGGAAACCTCCATTTTTGATCAAATAAAAAAAGAATGCAACGCCATTAAGATTATCGAAGATTTTTCCGTTGAACATATCTATAACCACCGTTCGGTAGTGGAAATAGAAAATGCCGGTTATAATGTAATGTATGAATTACTGGATCACTTCATTCCTCCCGTTATAAAACCTCAGGAAGAAAGAAAGGAATATGAGAAGAAAGCCATTAAACTTATTCCCAAACAATGTTTATACGAAGGAAGAAGCGAATACGAAAAGGTACTGGGTGTACTGGATTTTGTTTCAGGAATGACCGATAATTATGCTACCGATCTGTATCGTAAAATTAAAGGAATTGATATTGGAATGACATTGTAGTGGGAGATTAATAAATTCCTATTTTTGCAACGGAATTTTTTATAAAAAGAAGTTAGAGGATCATGCAGATTTCAGCGGAAACCTTAAAAGAATTAGAATACCAGAAAATACTGGAAGAGATTGCTCCTTTCTGCCACTCGGAAAAGGCTAGGGAAACGATTTTATCTCTCTGCCCGTTAAAAAAAGACCAAATACTTGACAGCCTGAACTGTGTAAATGAATATGTAAGCAGTTTTTCCAATGAGAATTTCATTCCTTTCGGGGAATATGAAGATATAGAAACCGAACTGAAAATGCTTCTGATTGAAAATTTTACCCTGGAAGCCCGGTCTTTTTATAAAATCAGAAATTTGTCCCAATTAACAAACTCCCTGATTATTCATTTCGAGAAATTCAAGGAATACTTTCCTACCCTTCATCAACATCTTGCTCATATAGAATACACCAAAGAGATTATTTTACTCGTCAATAAGGTTTTTAACCGTTTTGGAGAGGTGAAGAACGATGCCTCCCCGGCACTTCAATCCATCCGGGAACAGTTACAGATAGTTAAAAAGACTATTCAGGAGAACTTTGATAAAACCGTCACTCATTTTGCCCAAACCGGAATACTGGATGAAATACGTGAAAGCGTTATAGACGACCAGCGGGTATTAGCAGTAAAATCATCCCTAAAAAAATCCGTAAAAGGAAGAGTTTTAGGATTTTCCAAAACCGGATCTATTTGTTTTATCTTACCTGAGTCGGTTGTTCAGCCTAATGTACGGTTACTGGAATTAAACAATCAGGAAAAAAAGGAAATAGAAAAAATCCTTTCGGATTTAACCCGCAAGATACTGGAATTTTATCCTTTGCTGGAAAAATACCAGGCTTATGTGTATGAACTGGATGTTATTCAGGCAAAAGCCCGGTATGCGGAGAAGCTCAATGCAGTCTTACCAGAAATTACCTCTAAACAGGAAACTCATCTGATAGAGGCTTATCATCCTGTTTTATATCTGACTAATAAAAAGGAAAAGAAACATACGATTCCCCAGACATTAGCTCTGGATAAGGAAACTCGTATTATATGTATTTCCGGACCCAATGCCGGAGGAAAAAGTATTACCCTGAAAACAATAGGATTACTGCAACTGATGATCCAAAGCGGGATTTTAATTCCGGTACATCCCAAATCTAAAGTAGGTTTTTTTAATAAAATACTTACCGATATAGGAGACAACCAGTCCATTGAAAATCAATTAAGTACGTACAGCTCCCGGTTACGAAAGATGCAGTTAATCATCAAGCAGGCAGACGAACATACCCTTCTTTTGATCGACGAGTTTGGAACGGGATCGGATCCTGAATTGGGAGGAGCTCTGGCGGAAGCTTTCCTGGAATATTTTTATGAAAAAAAATCCTATGGAATTATTACCACCCACTATACCAATATCAAACTGAAAATAGAAGAACTGGGACATACGAAAAATGCGTCCATGCTTTTCAATGAAAAAACATTAATGCCTATCTATAAACTGGAAATCGGCCAGGTGGGAAGTTCCTTTACTTTTGAAGTAGCGGAAAAGAACAAAATTCCTAAAGAGATTATTCAGACTGCCAAAGATAAAATAGAGAAAGACAAGGTAAATCTGGATAAAACCATTGTCCGCCTGCAACAGGAAAAATACCAGGTAGAAAAACTGAGAGGAGATTTGAATAAGCAAATAGACGATTCATCGGAAAAAAGCAGGGAACTTTCAGATGCACTTAACAGTTACCGCCAGAAACTGGTAAATTTCCAGAAGCTTTATGATGAGGAAACCAAACTAAACCAGTTGGGACAGAAATTTGAAAAGTATATTGATGCCTACTCCAGCGGGAAGAGTAAAAAAGATGTATTGAAAGAATTTACAAAAGTACTGGAACAGGAGAAATATAAGAAAACCCAAGCTACGGATGTAGAGAAAATACAAACCAAAAAACAGAGAAATAAAGTAAAATCGGAGTTAAAAAAGGAAGAAATTAAAGAACAACTGGAAGAAACCAAGGCGGAGGAAATAAGAACTACAGTAGATCGGGCGTTGAAATGGATGAAAGAAGGCAAAAAGGTCAAGATAAAAGGAAGTTCGAGTACTGCTACCATCGATAAAATAGAGGGAGAAACGGCTTTTCTGAATTACGGCTTGTTCACTACCAAAATCTCCGTTTATGAAATAGAAAAAGTCTAATCAGATATAAGGTTTAAGACATAAGATATACGGAACATAAAATTAGCTGATTCTATTATTCTGCTCCTCAGTTATTCAGTTATTAATTATTAGTACATTTGACCTAATTATTAAGGTGTAAGATATAAGTAATAAGATATAAGGGGAATATCTAATGTCTAAAATAATCCTTAGAGAGATTCCTCCTATCGTCGGAATGGTATTAGTTCGTTTAATCTGTCATTCTGAACAGAGCGAAGCGGAGTGAAGAATCTCTTAATAGATATAAGAGATAAGCATGAAGCTAATAGCTAAAAGCCATTAGTTAAGGGCTGATTTATAAATCTAAAATTCACAATCTGTTTATTAAAAGTCTTTTTACTTTTTACTGTAATACATTTTACTTATATCTATTGTCTGTAATCTAACGATCTAATATCTAAGCTTCTTCTTCGTAATATTCGAACAGAAAATCATTGTAAGGAAAGCGTTTAACATGAATATCTTTTACCTGCTCGTAAATCAGTTTTTTCAACTCCTCATAATTTTCTTTTGTTACAGCGGAAATAAATACAGTAGGATATTCAGACTTAGCCATCCAGGTTTTTTTCCAGTCTTCCAGTGAATAATTTTTCTTGGTTGCCGGAGTTAAATCATCTTCATCTTTCTTTTCGTAAGTAAAGTTATCTATCTTGTTAAACAGCATAATGGTAGGCTTATCACCACATTTAATTTCTGCCAAAATGGTATTTACCGAATGTATGTGATCTTCAAAACCCGGATGGGAAATATCGACCACATGAATCAATAAGTCCGCTTCCCTTACCTCATCCAAAGTGGATTTAAACGATTCCACCAACTGAGTGGGAAGTTTCCGGATAAACCCCACCGTATCGGTCAGTAAAAACGGGAGATTTCCAATTACTACTTTTCGTACGGTCGTATCCAAAGTGGCAAACAATTTATTTTCCGCAAAAACCTCGGATTTACTCAATACGTTCATTAGGGTAGATTTTCCGACATTGGTATATCCTACCAAAGCTACCCGAACCAGTTTCCCCCGGTTATTCCGCTGAGTAGCCATCTGTTTATCTATAGTTTTCAGCTTTTCCTTCAGTAAGGAAATCCGGTCACGGATAATACGCCGGTCGGTTTCAATTTCCGTTTCCCCAGGTCCTCTCAGCCCAATCCCCCCCTTCTGTCTTTCTAAGTGAGTCCACATTCGGGTTAAACGGGGAAGCAAATATTCGTATTGAGCCAGTTCTACTTGAGTACGGGCATACGAAGTCTGTGCCCGTTGGGCAAAAATATCCAGGATAAGATTGGTACGGTCTATAATTTTCCTTTCTAACTCTTTCTCCAAATTTTTTAACTGGGAAGGGGTTAATTCATCATCAAAAATAATAGTATCTATTTCATTTTCAATAGCAAACTGATTAATCTCTTCCAGTTTTCCCGTCCCTACAAAAGTTCGGGAATTAGGTTGATCCAACTTCTGGGTAAATCGTTTCAATACCCGTGCCCCGGCAGTATCTGCCAAAAACTCCAGTTCATCCATATATTCCCTGAGTTTTTCCTCGTCCTGTCCGGAAGTAATCAAACCTATGAGAATTGCCTTTTCATACAATGCCTCTTTTTTTTCTAACATATATCCTTTCTGATTGAATTTTTAATGGATTGCAAATTTACTGATTTTTAGCAAAATCCAGATTATTATTTAACTTCTATCTGCTGTTATGGAGAGAACAGTTTTGTTTATAAAGATGAGAGTATTTTAATTGTAAATCTACAATCTGAAACATTCTCATTCATAATTTAATCTGAGTTCGGTATAACTATTAAGTATAATCATTTGATTATTAGATCTATTTACTTTTTTCTTTATAAAAAATTAAGAAATAATCAAGGCTTTGAGCAAATTTAGCTTGAAAAACTCAATGAAAAAGCTGAAATATTTGA
>JAVBRH010000221.1:0-2843 GCA_031548225.1 Apibacter sp. | reverse complement strand
TATTGTCTTTCAGAGTATCGTGATCTATAGTTATACAATACGGCGTTCCAATAGCATCCTGTCTTCTGTAACGCTTTCCGATGGCGTCTTTATCTTCATACATTACCTGGAAGTCATATTTCAATTCATTGAAGATTTTTTCCGCATATTCCGGTAATCCGTCTTTTTTCACTAACGGGAACACAGCCACTTTAACGGGAGCCAATGCCGGAGGCAGGGATAACACTACTCTGGAAGTTCCGTCTTCCAATTCTTCTTCTCTCAGACAATTGGAAAGCAGGGCTAAAAACATCCGGTCCAATCCGATGGATGTTTCCACCACATAAGGAACATAATTTTTATTTTGTTCGGGATCAAAATACTGAAGTTTTTTTCCTGAATATTTTTCATGGGCGGAAAGGTCGAAATCCGTCCGGGAATGAATTCCTTCCAATTCTTTGAATCCGAAAGGAAATCTGAATTCAATATCAGTTGCAGCATTGGCATAATGGGCTAATTTTTCATGATCGTGAAAACGGTAATTTTCTTTTCCCAATCCTAATGCTAAATGCCAGTTTAACCGTTTTTTCTTCCATTCTTCAAAGTAGGAAAGTTCGGTTCCCGGAGGTACGAAAAACTGCATTTCCATCTGCTCAAATTCCCGCATACGGAAAATAAACTGACGTGCAACTATCTCATTTCTAAAAGCTTTCCCTATCTGAGCTATTCCAAAAGGAAGCTTCATTCTTCCGGTTTTTTGCACATTGAGATAATTTACGAAAATTCCCTGTGCTGTTTCGGGACGAAGGTATAAATCGGTAGCAGACTCTGAAGTCGAGCCTAATTTAGTTCCAAACATAAGATTGAACTGCCGTACCTCCGTCCAGTTTCTGGAACCTGTTTCCGGATCTGCAATCTCCAGTTATTCTATCAGTGCTTTGGTGTCCGCTAAATTGGTTTCTAATGATTTTGCCAGTCTTTGCAGGATATCGGCTTTTTGTTTTCTGTATTCCAAAACCTTGGGACTGGTAGTTTCGAATTGTTCCTGATTAAAGTCTTCTCCAAAACGTTTTTTTGCTTTTTCTATTTCTTTTTTCGCCTTGTCTTCAAATTTTTCTGCAAATTCTTCTACCAGAACATCTGCACGAAATCTCTTTTTTGTATCCTTATTATCTATCAACGGATCGTTGAATGCGTCCACATGCCCGGAAGCTTTCCAGATAGTGGGGTGCATGAATATGGCGGAATCTATCCCTACAATATTTTCATTTAGCTGCACCATGGCTTTCCACCAATATTGTTTTATATTGTTCTTTAATTCTGCTCCATTCTGCCCATAATCATAAATAGCTGATAATCCATCATATACTTCACTGGAAGGAAATACAAATCCGTATTCTTTTGCATGGGCCACTACTTTTTTTAAAACATCTTCCTGAGATTTCATACGTGCTTTTGGTATTTATTTTTTCAAGTGCCAAATTTACTATAAAATTATTATTTGAGAGGGATTTTATATCTTCTCTTTTTAGATTTTAATCTTCTAAACATGAAATTTCCGTTATGATATGCTCATGAATTGCCCAGGGTTTAATTTAAATTAAATTTTGCAGATGTAAATTATCTTTCTATATTTGCACCCTAAAATAATTGAGAACAAAAAAGAGATGTTATTATGTTAATTATTCCTGTAAAAGATGGTGAGTCTATAGACAAGGCTTTAAAGAAATATAAAAGGAAATATGATAAAACAGGTGTGGTAAAGGAATTGAGAAAAAGACAACAATTCACTAAACCTTCTGTAAGCAAAAGACAGAAAATGATAAGAGCTGCTTATAAACAGCTTATGATAAGCAAGGAAGAAGCTTAAAATATACATATTTTTTTTCAAAAAAACAAGAGCCCTACTCTTTAAAATTTTTTATAATTTTGAAGAGTAGGCTTTTTTATGATAACAGAATTTTTAGAATATCTCAAATTAGAAAAAAAATATTCTTCTCTTACTATTCAAAGTTATGAGAAAGACCTGCATGACCTGAAGGGATTTCTTCTAAAGACGGAAGGTTTTTCTGAAATAGAAGAAGCGACTAAAAAACAACTGCGGAATTTTATTATTCATCTTTCCCAAAATCATCTTTCGGAAAAGACTATTAACCGGAAAATGTCCTCCGTAAGAAGTTTCTTTAAATTTTTGTTGAAAAAAGATCTTCTAAAAACCAATCCTTCTGCAAATTTGGAAAATCTAAAGCTCAAAAAAAGAGTGCTGCTTCCTTACACGGAAGAAGAGATTTATCTATTGGAAAATCAAATAGATGAAATTGAGGGAGACACCAGTGAATTCGAAAAGACAAGAAATTCGTTGATTTTTGATTTTTTTTATCAGACGGGCATCCGGAGAATAGAGCTGATTCAATTAAAAAACCTGGGAGTTAATCTGACGGAAAAGACTTTAAATATAATCGGAAAGAGGAATAAGGAAAGACAGATACCTATAGGAGATGATTTGAAAAAGAAAATAGAAAACTATCTGAAAATCAAAGATCAGACAGTTACAATCACTTCTGATTATTTTTTTACAGACGAAAGGGGTAAAATTTTAAAAGAAAAGTTTGTTTATAATCTAATAAATAGATATCTTAGTGCTGTAACAACTAAAGAGAAAAAAAGTCCGCATATGTTGCGTCATACGTTCGCTAGTCATCTTTTACATAATGGTGCGGAATTAAATTCCATAAAAGAAATACTTGGGCATAGCAGTTTAGCGGCAACGCAGATCTACACCCATAGCAATATTGAAGATTTAAAAAAAGTGTTTAACCAATCCCATCCTTTTGGGCTTAAAAACAAAGAGAAATGAAAATTAA
>JAVBRH010000331.1:0-3217 GCA_031548225.1 Apibacter sp. | reverse complement strand
CCGTATTTAAATGTCCATTTGCCCTGTCTTTTCAAATTTTCAAGCTTTCCGCGTCCCAGCATATTATCCGCCACATCTACGCTTTCAACTCCGTTGCCTTCGGCACTCCGGGCTACGGTAGAAAAAACATTCCTTTGAAACCATTCTCTAAACTCATTAACATTTTTGGATTTCTTACTTACTATTTTTTGAATTTTCTCATTAGCCAATCCCGAAAACATCTAATAAGTCAGATTTTCAAACTGTTTATCCTCCCATTTTTTTTTCATCAAAGGAACATAGGTACGGTTAAAAAAACCGTCCGAAACCTTCTCCTTGGAAAGCTCCGACATCAAAGCATAAAGTTGTTTAGTGCTCGGAGCCACTACCTCAGAACTTATTTTATATTCATTGTTTAATGCAAACTGCTTTCTTAAAATATTTTCAATACTTTCAAAATTACCATCACTATCAGACAAATTAAAAGCATTATCAGGAGTCTCATATTTCCTTGCTAAAGATTTATCAAGAACCACAATATTGTCTGTAGTATATCCTGCGGTAGGCTGAAGCAGAATAGCCGTAGTAAGGGCTAATGCCCCTTCGGTCAGGTTTCCATTGTCAAGTGCAATCATTCCGATAAAAGAATGGGATCTTGCATGATACGGATTCAACTCAACGGCCTTTTCAAAACATTCCAAAGCTTCCTTACTTTTATTCTGTTTTACCAATGCTACCCCCTTGTTATAATAAAGAGAAAACGCATTCGGAAATTCTTTCAGAGCCTTATCGTAAGTCTCAATGGCTTTCTCTTCCTGATTATCGGAATCATAAGAATTACCCAAAGCTGTGTAATAATCATGCCGGAAAGAAAGATCCTTAGAAGAACCTATAGAAAGACTTTCCAAAACTTTTGCACTCTCTTTATACTCTCCTTTGCTGTAATATGCACTGGATTTCCCCAATTGGGCCCGTAAATAATCCGGGCTTAACTCACTTATTTTATCAAACTCCTTAATGCTCTCCTCATATTTCTTATCGGAACTTAACTGCATCGCATTCCTGATAATCGAATCCGAAACCGATTGATATTTCTGGGAAAACAAAAAAACACTGACTAATAAACTAAAGCTTAGGGAAAAAAAAGACTTTATCATAATTGACCTATTTTCTTATGAATAAACTAAATTACAGAACTCTTATTTTTATTGACAAAGATAGTATTATTAATTGAACGACAACTATTTTATAGTTCCTAATTTTAGCCGAACTTTAAAAAACAGTTTTAGCCCAAAATACACTCTTTTCCCGGATATCTTTTACGAACTTACATCCTGAAAATGAAAAACGGAATTTATTCAAAACAATAGTAAAAAATTTATTCATACCACCCAATCATTAACTATTAAAGACTTATATTTGCACAACTCTTCGGAATACGAACCTAAAATTGAAGTCTATGGAAAAAAACATCTTTGAAGGCACTCCTGTAGAAGATCTTCACCCAAACGACATAGCGGAACAACTTGAGGAGCTTAATGAAAAAGACCGGATACTAAACTTTTTCTTACTCCCCCGCATACAAAAAACCGAAGTTTTCACCTATCTCGATCCCAAAATCCAGCAGGAACTTCTGCATGGATTAGGAAAAAAAGATATTGCCGACTTACTGAACGGAATGGCTCCCGACGACCGTACCGAATTTTTTGTGGATCTGCCGGATGATCTGATCAAAAACACCATCAATCTGCTTGATGAAAACGAAAGAAAGGTGGCCTTACAACTTTTGGGATATCCGGAAGACAGCGTGGGGCGGCTTATGACTCCCAACTACATACAGGCAAAAAAATACTGGACTGTTGCCCAGACCCTTCAGCATATTAAAAAATTCGGAAGAAAAGCCGAAACCCTGAGTGTGATTTATGTGGTTGATAAAAACGATAAATTACTCGATGATATTAAAATAGGTAATCTGCTTCTGGCTGATGATGATACGAAACTGGAAGAGTTATGTGATGACAATTTCATCGCCTTAAAAAGCATGATGAACCAGGAAGAAGCTATTCATGTTTTTGAAGATTACGACCGTGCAGCCTTACCGGTGATTTCCGAAACAGGGACTTTGGTAGGGATAGTGACCGTGGATGACATCCTGGACATCGTAAAAGAACGGGACACCGAAGATATTCAAAAATTCGGGGGGTTGGAAGCCTTGGATATACCTTACCGCGATACTCCTCTGTTAACCTTATTTAAAAAGCGTGCCGGCTGGCTGATTATCCTGTTTCTGGGGGAAATGCTTACAGCCAGTGCGATGGGACACTTTGAAGAAGAAATTGAAAAAGCAGTCGTACTCGCCCTGTTCGTCCCTTTAATCATCTCCAGCGGAGGAAACTCCGGTTCTCAGGCAGCCACCCTTATCATCCGGGCCATGGCCCTGAAGGAAATCAGCCTGAAAGACTGGTGGTATGTTATGAAAAAAGAAATTTTCTCCGGAATACTCTTAGGACTTACCTTAGGCATCATCGGGTTTATTAGGATTATGACCTGGCAAAGCCTGCATTTCTATGATTATGGAGACCACTGGGTGCTTATAGGGCTTACCGTTTCCGTTTCCCTGATCGGGATTGTGCTTTGGGGAACTCTCTCCGGCTCCATGATTCCTTTTATCCTCCGATCGTTCAAATTAGACCCCGCCACCTCCTCCGCTCCTTTTGTAGCTACTATGGTGGATGTTACCGGACTGATTATTTATTTTACCATAGCCTCATTTATCCTCAAAGGAATTTTACTCTGATTTATAAATCATAAACAAAATTTCACTAAATTCACAGGAAAAAATGATACCTTCTGTAAAAAACCTTTGTATTCTTATACTGGCAGGCTTCTCTTTCCTTGCCCAGGCACAGCAAAAAATTGAGATCACCGATTACCTGAAAAACAATTCATTCGATCAGCTGCTTCCTCTAATAACCGAATACCAGACACGGGAAGAAAACAGAAACAATACAAACTGGAAATTTTATGAAATTCCCGATCCCTCTCCCTTTACCTTTTATAACTATCCAGTGGAAGCCTTGCAATTCTATGTAGCCAATAACCAGATGGAAATCATTGCATTTAACCTCGAAAAAACCAAAAAGGACATTACCAATCATCCCACATACGGCTTAAAAAACACCACCGATACGGAAACAGACGGAGTCCGTGATGCCCAGCATGAAGTCCCCAATGGTTT
>JAVBRH010000318.1:0-3501 GCA_031548225.1 Apibacter sp. | reverse complement strand
GCCGAGTTTTAAAACATTTGTGGGAGCTCCCCAATACTTGCGGGAGTTATCTACCATTATACCCCGCGCCTTTCAACTGGATGGTCTGGCCATCGTACAATTAGGTGTTGCGGTTTTAATTGCGACTCCCATCCTGCGTATAGCATTTTCCATTTTGGCATTTTCCATTGAAAAAGACAGGATGTATGTAGTAATTACGTGTATTGTATTAACCATTATTCTTTCCAATATGTTTTTTGGAATTGGAGGCTGAATTTTACCATTGATGCCATTCCGCAAAAATTTAATTTCCGTTTTTTATCTTTATTAATACGTGCAGAAAAGAATAAAACATATCGTTTCAGAAAGTACTTTCTTTATTTTTAGTTTTTATTTTAGCCGGGGATTAAGGATAACATTTGCCATGATTACTCCCTTGATTGTCGGGTTGCTTTTTAATCGTCTGGATATAGGAATACTTGCTTCTTCAGGAGCTTTAGTTGCAGGTATTGGGGATAATCCCGGATACTTCAGGATAAAACTTTATACCCAGCTAATCGGAGCCGTATTTTATTTTTTAGTAGTAGTTGCCAGCCAGTTATTACTTCCCTATATCATTCCTTTTGGAATTTGGATTACTTTCTGTGGTTTTTTCTTTTCTATGTTTTTTATTTATGGTTCCAGAGCCGTAAGTGTCAGTACAGCATCCCTTTTGTGTATTGTTTATGCCGATAATTTCCAGCATCATAATATTGTAACGAATACTGCCGGAATGATGGCAGGGGTACTTTTTTATGGAATTATTTCCTTAGGATTGTGGAGAATCCAGCCTTATCGGGTAATTGAACAGAAATTAAGTGAAAACATCAAACAACTAAGCGAATATATTGATCTGCTCTATGAATATTTTCTTCTAAAATCGGAAAATCCAGATAAAAAACAAAAGCAGGAAGAAATTCTGGCCCGGCTTTTTGAAAAACAGGAAAAAATACACAGTACCCATGAAGATATTCGTGAAAATTTATTTAAGCTGAGAATCAATGCAAAAAGTTTCTCTGCCAAAGGACGGAGAATGACCTTGTTATTTAGTGCCCTTATTGATTTATATGAACAGCTTATTTCTTTAAATGTCCAGGACGATAAACTCGTTATTTCATTAGATAAAAGTAATCTGAAAGAAGATTTCTGTTTCTGTTTATCCGATATGAGGGACATACTGAATGAACTTAGCTGGTCTATTAACCTGCATAAAAAAGTACAGGTGGAAATAGACTCTACCATACCGGATAGCTTTAAAAAACGAATTTTAGAACTGGAAGAGGAAGAAAGCATAGATAACAATAATATAGACATCAACGCTCTTAAGCATATAAGATTTATCTTTCAGTCATTTTATAAACAAGCCCGGATCGTAAAATCTATTATAAACGGGAAATTTAGCACAGAGGAAAACCGGTATGAGGACTTGGATTTGGGGAAATTTACCCAACAGTATAATTACAATTTTTCTACTTTAAAAGCGAATCTCAACTTACGTTCCAATATATTCAGGCATGCGCTCAGGGTAGGTTTTGCCATATTACTGGCTTATATCGTTTGTACCCTGCTTAAAATCAATTACTTTTCCTGGGTATTCCTGACTATTATTCTGATTTTAAAACCGGTATATGGAAATACCAAAAGTTTTTCCATTCAAAGATTACAGGGAACCTTAATCGGAGGGGCAATTATTGTGCTTATATTGTTGCTTACACAAAATGTTTATATTATTTCTGTGCTGACCGTTTTGTGTATTATCGGTGCTTATAGTTTTATTCCCATAAATTACAGGGTAGGAGTCGTATTTGTGACTATTTTCGTAATTCTTCTTATTTTTCTGGAACATCGGGGGACCAGTTTTACCAACGTATACCATCGTTTGGGAGGGACCGCCATAGCTATAGCCATTGCTTTTATTCTTAGCTTTTCCTTTCTTCCTACCTGGGAATATAAAGTATTGCCGCAACTGATAGGAAAATTGTTAAACTATAACCTGAAATATTTTGAAAAGATTTCATTTAATCTGTTGAATGAAGAAAAATTATCCGATACAAATCTTAAATTATCCCGGAAAGATGTATTGTTGGGAACATCCAACCTTTCTGGAGCTTTTCAGAGGATTGTTTCCGAACCCCGTTTGTCCAAAGAATACAAGTCGGATATTTATAATATTCAGACTCTTATAAATCTGCTTTCCACACGGATTTCTTCATTAAGAGCCTATACCATTACCTCTCAGGTCAGTGAAATTACAGAAACAGATAAACAATTGATACGGATTATTGAAGATACTTTTTGTGCCTGTATTCTGACCATCCGGGAAGATAAAGCTGTTTCTGAAAATACCTGGAAGGAAGAGGAATTTTTTCTCCCTGCTGAAGATCAGTCCCTTGTAACTTATCAGTTAAGGGAAATTAACACTCTGGTACAGCAGATATATAAGTATATATTGAAACTCCGGGAATGCCAGGAATGGAAAAATTCCAAACGGGAGTTTTCCTTTTCTCCTTCTAAATAGAAAATAATTCAATAAAATATTCAAGACCAGGGTAGCTATCTCAAATTATGAAAAGGCTGGTATGATTTATGTTTGCAATAACAGATAAAATAGTAATTTTGTAATAATTAATTCTAAAAAACGTGATGAAGAAAATACTGGCGACTATTGTAAGCGGATACATGGGATTGTTGTTCCCGTTGGTTATGACAATTATTTTATTGGAAAAATTACATCATCTGATTTATCCGGTAGTGGAAGCAATTGAAAATAAATTACATATTTCCCGGGTTTTGGGGGTTATGGGAATCATTCTTATATCCGTTGTTTTCATGATATTTTTGGGGTATTTATCGGGATTGTTGATAAAAACCCCTTTTATAAAAAAAGAGGTAAGTAGATTTGAAGAAGCCATATTAGGAAAAATTCCTTTATATAATTTACTAAAATCTGTTTTTGGGACACAAGTGGGTGTAGAAGATAAGAATGTCTTTCGTCCGGCATTATTGACTGATGAAAAATCGTTTTCACTTTGTTATGTAACCAGTGAAAGTGAAAATTTTTATACTCTTTATGTTAGTGAAGGCGGTTTAAGCGGAGGGGAATTAAAAATTGTTCCTAAAGATACAGTCCGGTTATTAAACATCGGTCTGGCTGAATTTACCCGTTTGATAAAGCAATACGGTGTTAACTCTGCCCAATATGCTGAACAGTTTTTAAAAAAGTGAGAATTTTTTAATTTTTTATTGTCTTATCCAGGAGGTTCCGAAAACAATATAATATGTAAATCCGTCCGGTCCCATTGCAAAGTCTGCTCCCATACGAAGGTTTAACTTGCGTGCGATTAAGTAACGTCCGCCCAGTCCGTAACTGTATGCCCACTCGGAACTTCCAAAGTCTGCAAAATCGTCAAAAGCTTTTCCCGCTCCGGTAAAAAATACCAGACTCCACCGTTTCCAGAAATCCCATCGTTCTTCCAGTTCGGC
>JAVBRH010000125.1:0-3278 GCA_031548225.1 Apibacter sp. | reverse complement strand
GTAATTTTTTTGATTCTGTTTTAGATATGTCTCCATGTGATGTGATTTTGGTAGGATTGAAAACCACTCAAAATCATTTGTTAAAGGAACTGCTTCCTCCGGTGTTGAAGAAAGGTACCATTGTTATTCTTATCCAGAACGGGTTGGGAGCAGAGGAGGATTTAAAATTGCAGTTTCCGGATATTTCAGTTTCCGGAGGAGTGGCCCAGATACTTTCTTTTAAAAAAGCTCCGGGATTAGTCGTTCATCAACAGTTGGGGAATCTGGCTTTGGGAGCGTACGGTGAAAAAGAAATTCCCCTGCTGTCCCAGATAACGGAAGATTTTAATCGAACCGGAAGAATATCCTGTATTCAGAGGGATTTAGCTCTGAGCCGTTGGACTAAATTGGTCTGGAACATTCCGTTTAACGGTCTGTCTGTGGTTTTGAATGCCCGTACAGATGCTATGGTTCAAGATAAGAACATACGAAAGCTGGTAAAGGAAATGATGGAAGAGGTCGTAAAAGGAGCGGAAAAATGTGGAGTGAGTTTGCCCGATCACATAGTTTCGGATCAGATAAGAATTACGGAAAAAATGACTCCGTATTCTCCAAGTATGAAATTGGATTTTGAAAATAATCGCCCAATGGAAATCCGGTATATGTATGAAAAACCGGTGGAAATAGCTAAAAGATGCGGATATTATATGTCAAAAGTGGATATGCTGGCCAGCCAGTTGCGTTTTTTTGAGGAAAAAGGAATTAGATTATAGGCTCTTTTTATACTGATTGAAAATTCCCTGCTGAAAAGGAGTCCAAAGGCAGGCTTTCAGTCCGGATTCTTTTAATGCCGAATTTGTCCAGGTGTTACAGGTAAAAAAAAGATTATAAACACCATGAGCTTCATAAAAGGCATCTGTGGAGCCATAAGCGTTTGAAGTGACAATGTTGATGAAGTTTCCATTTTTATCCTGGTTGAAATATTTTTGAATATAGTTAACCAGCTGTGCATATTGCTTTTCAGAAATCATAATTTTCACACAATCTTCATCTTCTTCCACTTGTTTCAGATAAGTGGTATGCATAGCTGTGGTATTCAGTCCGGAAACGGCTTTCAGTGCAATAGAAAATTTAATATGATCCCAGTCGGGGACATTCAGAAAAAATTCCCGGTCTCCCCAGCCAAAAGCGATAAAATTTTGTAAACTGTCTTTACCTGCTGTCTGGGAATATTTTATTTTTTGACTCCAGTCTATTTTTTCCGTTTTTACTGGCACGATGAGATCTGTATGCATTCCATTGGTAGATATATAAACAGGTATTTGATCTGGCTGATTTTTTTCTTTTTCTACACTTATAGAGGAGAAAATCAGTGCTGAGACGAAATACAAAACCAATGCTGAAATAAAAATCAGACTGAAAATACCTGAGTATCTAAGAACTTTTAAAGATATTTTCTTAATAAACAAAAATTTCAATTTTAAAAAGATTATAATATTAAGAGGTTAAAATTACTAAATATTTAGGTTTCTGGTTGGAAATAAAAAAGAACAGGTGAAAATAAAAAAAAACTCCTATCATCGATTATATCATTGATTATTTAAGAAATCTGAAAAATAATAATGCAATTTTTCTTACCTTTGTAGGTTATTAAACCATAAATATAATTGATTTACTACAATAAGACTATGCCAGAAACTTCGCAGCGCGGTCAGGATATGCCTGAATCGCCCATTCGTAAATTAGTGCCTTTAGCAGACAAAGCTAAAGCCCGGGGTATTACAGTGTATCATTTAAATATCGGTCAGCCCGATTTGAAAACACCTAAAGTCGCGTTGGATGCGATTCGTAATATCGACCGTGAAATTCTGGAATACAGTCCGAGTGATGGAATCAAAAGTTTGAAATCAAAACTGGCGACCTATTATCACAAATTTAATATTGATGTAACGGAGGAGGATATTATTATTACTACGGGAGGTTCTGAGGCGGTAAACTTTGCATTTATGAGCTGTCTGGATCCGGGGGATGAAATTATTGTTCCTGAACCGGCTTATGCAAATTACACTGCATTTGCCATTGCTGCCGGAGCTGTAGTAAAGGCTGTAGTCTCTTCAATAGAGGAAGGTTTTGCCCTGCCTCCGATTGAAAAATTTGAAGAATTGATTACTCCGAGGACTAAAGGGATCATGATATGCAATCCCAATAATCCTACAGGATATTTATATACCCGTGCGGAAATGAATAAAATCCGTGATCTGGTAAAAAAATACGATTTATTTCTGTTCTCTGATGAGGTTTACCGGGAATTTTGCTATACCAATGCACCTTATATTTCCGCTTTTCATCTGGACGGTATTGAGGATAATGCCATATTGATCGATTCGGTTTCCAAGCGTTACAGCGAATGTGGTATCCGTATCGGGACCCTGGTTACCAAAAATAAGGAAGTGCGTAAAAATGTGATGAAATTCTGCCAGGCACGCCTGAGTCCTCCTTTATTGGGACAGATAGTTGCAGAGGCTTCACTGGATGCGCCGGAAGAGTACATGCTTGAAATGTATAATGAATATATGGAACGCCGGAAATTCCTGATCGACGGATTAAACCGTATACCGGGGGTATATTCTCCAATTCCTATGGGAGCTTTTTATACTGTTGCACGACTTCCGGTGGATGATGCAGATGATTTTTGTTCCTGGTTGCTTTCCGATTATGAATATGAAGGAAAAACCGTAATGATGGCTCCGGCCTCTGGTTTTTATACTGTGGAAGGATTAGGGAGAAATGAAGTTCGTATAGCGTATGTTCTGGATAAAGAAGATTTAAGACAGGCTCTTGAAGTTCTTAAACACGCTTTGGAAGTATATCCGGGAAGAATTTAAGTAAGTAAAATAAAAATTATTCTCTTTTCTATGGAGTGAAAAGACGGAAAATTCTAAAATAAAAAGCGGTCAAAAGCCTTTATCTAAAAAATAGTAAATTAATTAGATTTTCACTTTTGACCGCTTTTTTTATGTTTTTATCTCTAGGCCTTCTTTTTGAAAAAAGATATGATCCATAGCAGGACAACGGCTCCTATTACGGACATAAGCAGGGCTCCAAATATTCCTCCCTTTCCTATTCCGAGCAGGCCGTAAATCCATCCGCCAAGGACACTACCTACCAGTCCTACCAAAAGATTGATGATAAGCCCAAAGCCACTTCCTTTCATAATTTTTCCGGCAATAAAACCTGCAAGAATTCCGATAATGATTGACCATAAAAATCCTAATCCACCCATTTTTTAATTTTTAATT
>JAVBRH010000041.1:0-14526 GCA_031548225.1 Apibacter sp. | reverse complement strand
GTCCGCAATCCCGAAACCATAAAAGAAAAAATACACCGGGTTTATTTTTATGAAAAAGAGACGGATAAACAAGCTGAAAGTTTAAAAAGAAAGGTTTTTCATGAAATGACGGCTCTTAAACTGAGTGAAAAATTTCACCTGAGATATTTTGCCCTACATATTGAAAATTTATCTGATACGGCAGAAAAAGCAGCAGACCAGTTACTTATAATGTCTATAAAACGAGGTATATAAAAAATATCATGATACTCTTATATATCATATTAATCGCAATTCCTGTTGGCTGGTGGCTTAGTACTTCCGATATAGCCTACAGCTTCAGCAGCGTGATTGCTACCCGGGCTATGGGAAAATATTTTATGATAGCAGGTGTATTATTCTTTTTTATCTTAGGAGGTATTTTATTTGCCGGAGATTTAAGTGCTGATATAGAAAAACATGCCCGACTTACTACTCCCGTTTCTTCTGTTATCATTTCCATTTCAGCCTTTCTGGCAGTTTTGGCAACTTACAAATTAAGCAGGCTCAGCTCCATCTGTTACGGAATTATGGGTGCCATTTTCGGATGGAAACTCTTTATGTACAATTCCATTGATTATTCTTATTTATTCAAACTCCTTTTTTTATGGATGATTGTACCTGTCTTATCTCTGTGTTTGTCCGCCCTGTTATATAAAATCTACCAAAACTTTACTTCACATTCAAAAATACATTTCTTTAAACTTTCTTACTATTTAAGACTGGGAATAATTCTGGTTTTTATACTCTTTATTATTGCAATCGGTTCCAATAACGGAGCTGTTCTACTGGCCCTTACCAGTACCGTAAAACCCAATCTCACCTTTTCACTCGATAGAACCCCTATTAACATAGAACAACTCTTATTATCATTTTCGTTCATTAGTATCTTTCTCACTACATACTGGAAGACCATACGATCAGCAAACGACCTAGCACATGGAAATTCTGATATAAATACAGAATCCACACTGTTTATGATCCTTTCAGCTACACTCTTATCATTTTACTTTTCTTTTCCAGTATGTAGTAATTTTATCGGATTGGAAGTCAGCCCGCTTTCTTTCTCTCAAATCACCTTCAGCAGTCTGGTAGGAATTAACCTGGTGAAAAAACAAGATAAAATCAATTATAACAAAATATCCAAAATCTTTATTTCTAACCTGCTGACTCCCGCCCTCGCTTTTGTTTTAGCTTACTTTATATTCAGCATCATAAGCAGACAATCCATAACCTTTAACGGAACAAACATTATATCTCCTAACCCGGCAGATATAATCAATATAACCATTCCATTTATACTCATCATTTCAGCTCTTTCCATTGCAATCATTTTACTTTATTTCAGAAAACAAAACAAAATAAGAGCAAAAGCACAAAGAGAAGCTTTAATACATCAGGAAGATCTTTTTCAAAATCAAAAAAGCCTGTCCGATTTAGAAGTAAAAACCGTTTTGCTCGAAAACGAAAGTTTAAATACCAAATTAGAGCTGAAACGCAAAGAATTAATAAATGTTGCCCTAAACATTAGTGAACAGAAGGTCTTCTTAGAAGAAATATACAATGAAATAAAAAATATTAAAGACTTCCCCTTACAAGAAGACAAAAACAAAAAAATTGAAGACATAGAAAAACAACTCCTGCAAAAAATGAATTTTTCACAAGAAATAGAAAGTTTTTATGCTCAGATTGAAAAACTGCATAAAGATTTCAATCTCAGACTTGTTGAACAATATCCGAATCTTACAGAAAATGAAAAACGTTTAATAATTCTGCTACGTCTGGGATTCTCTACCAAACATATTGCCTCTTTATTAAACATATCACCCAAAAGCGTGGAGATAGCCAGATACAGGCTTCGGAATAAATTAGGATTAACCCGTGAACATAAACTCATAAGTTATTTAAAATCAATATAATTACTAATTAGAATCTCAAATTATTACCATGAAAAAAATACTATTTTCTGTCATTTGTGCTAGCCTCTCGTTAGCCTCTTTTGCACAAGAAACCAATGATTCTGTAAAAGTAAATCAATACGGAATTAAGGTAAACCGAACTGTTTTACAACCAGAAGCAAGGAATGGCATCCTGGTCTTCGAATCATTAGATGAAAGTTACAAATTCTGGTTTGACCTTCGTCTTAACGTAGATGCTGCCACATTCTGGGGGCAAGATAAAGACTATGATAAAATCGGAAACGGAGCCTCTATCCGCCGTGCCCGTTTCGCTATTAAAGCACAGGTTACTCCCGACTGGTATGGAGAATTAGACCTGGATTTTGCCAATGGCTCTGTAGAGTTGAAGGATGCGATTATCCAATATACCGGGGTAAGGAATTTGGAACTGAAAGTCGGTAACTTCAAGGAAAATTTCTCCATTTCCCGAAATACCTCTTCCCGTTACCAGCAATTTATGGAAAGACCGATGTCTGTTCAGGCATTGACCCCTTCCCGTCATATCGGTCTTAATGCCAAATACCAAAAAAACTGGTTGTATGCTTCCGGAGGAATTTTCTTCCAGACTATTGATAATCTGGAAACAAGAACTTTTGTAGAGACCAACAACAAAGATTACGGGCGGGATGAAGGACTTTCCTATACTGGAAAAATTGCTATTCAGCCTTTATATAAACAAAAAGATATGGCTTTACACTTAGGAGCTGCAGTATCCTACAGTACACCTAAAACCGATGTAGACCCCGCAAAAGAATATGGCGGAATACGTTTCAGCACACGTAACTCTACCACCATCAACCGTAAAAAATACCTGGATACCGATGTTGTTCCCAATGTAGATCATGATTTTCTATATACTTTTGAATTAGCCGGTTTTTATAAAGGACTCCGATTTGAAGCGGCCTTCATACAGGATAATGTTTACATTGATAACAACGCTCCTGCTACAGTAGATAAAAGGACCAAGCATTTCTTAGGAAGATATGTGCAGGCCAGCTACCTTCTGTTTGGAGGAACACAATACTACGACTATGGTGGAGCGAAATTTAATCAGGTAAAACGAGGGAAAAAATGGGGAGATCTGGAATTGGCTTTACGTTATGACTATATTGACCTTAACAGCAAAAATGTACTGGGAGGCGCTGGTGAAGCCTATACTGTAGGACTAAACTATTACATTAATAGTAATGTAAAAATTATGGTAAACTACCAATATAACAACAATGACCGTTATGCCAACGGAAAAGGTAAATTATATGTAGGACATGATGCCACAGGAGCTCCTACCAGAGACTATACCAAAGTAGTGGAAGGTAAAAACAAAGCCGGTGTTGATTACAATATGCTTGCCGTTCGTTTTGAAATTGATTTCTAATAATTATCATAACAATACAATATTCATAAAAAAATAAAAACATGAAAAAGATATTATTTTTAATGGTGATGTTGGTCTTTGGCCTGACATCCTGTGTAGAAGATAACCCATATGAAAATCCGGCTACCATTTCCAGCGTAACCTATTCTCCGGAAGCAGTAACTGCTGCCGATGATGTTACTGTTACCGCAAAAGTAACCGATATGCAGGGAATCTCTTCCGTAAAAATTCAGTACAAAGTAGATGGAGCCAGTAAATCTGATATAAATATGGTTTCAGGCGGTAACGATACATATACCGGTGTAATTCCTAAACAACCAGACGGAGCAGTAGTTTCCTTTACTGTTGTCGCAGTAAACAATGCAGGATTGATAACCACTTCCAAGGAACAAAAATATACTGTAGGAGCTGCTCCGATAGATTATACTCAGCTGGTGCTAAATGAAATTGATGGAAATAGTAAATCTATAGAACTACACAATAAAGGAACTGTTGATATTCCACTGGATGGTGTTACTCTTGTTAAAAACAATGATACCACCACACTTTGGTGGAGAGGTAGTACAGCCAGTGGATCAATTCCTGCAGGTGGATATGTCCTAATTATTCAAAATAATACAAACACAGCATTAGCAGGTGCAGGTGGAATTTCACCTAAGAAAAGTTTAAAATTTGAACTAAAATCACCAACTGAAAGCAGTTTAGGAATCTTTTTACGAGGAAGTGAAAACAATTTAGATGCAAATATCAGTGATGTAGCTCCAAAATCCTACCAACGAATTCCAAACGGAACCGGAGACTGGAAAATGGCAGACCCAACCAACGGAGCCCAAAATGCTTCTACCGGAACAGATATCCCACAAAGTTAATTTTTTCATTTATACAGGGGAAGGAGAAAAATAATTTCTCCTTCCCTATTAAAAAAACAATTAGTAAACGCAACAAAAATATATTACCCCATGAGTAAAGAAAAAATGGAGATTGGAGCAATTTCCAAACCAAGATTTGAATTCCGTACTTTCGGACAATGTTTTAAAGAGGCACATAAACGTATGGCCCGCCTTTCCGTTCCGGTTCCGGAAAAAGTATGGGAACGGGAGAGTGATGAGATTTATATACTTTCCCGAACCAATGATATCAACAATACCAAAATCAGAGACGGTAAAATGGATATTAAAACCTATGTTCAGACGGTTGACGGCCTGGAACAATGGAATCCGTTGATGAAAGGAGAATTTCCTATCTCAGCAGAAGTGTTGAAAAAAGAAGTATTTCCTGCATTTATGGTAGAAATGCCGGCTCTAACCAAAGATACTTACACTTACGAAGAATTCATCGGAATGATTGAAAAACATCCGGACCTTGCAGCAATAAAAGTACACAAACAACGATTCGGATATATGGTGAACGATACCATCTGTGAAGCAGGAAATGTATTAATCAACGGAGCTAAGATCGTCACTATCAACTCAGAGTCCACTGAAGTAGAAGACATCGCCAAAACCGTTAAAGAAATAGGTCTGGAAGGAGTGGAAAATATCAACTATTTACAAGCTATCAAACGGGTAATTGGAATGATTAACAAACCTTTGGCCAACTAAAAAACAATAACATTAAAAATACAATTATGGCACAAGAAATAGAACGCAAATTTTTAGTTTCCGGTGAATTCAAATCACTTGCATCCAAAAACACACGAATCACACAAGGATATTTATCTTCCGTTCCTGAACGTACTGTTCGTGTACGGGTAAAAGGAGATAAAGGCTATATTACCATTAAAGGTATAGGTAATGACAGTGGAGCCAGCCGTTTTGAATGGGAAAAAGAAATACCTGTAGCAGAAGTTCAGGAACTTTTAAAAATATGTGAGCCGGGAGTAATAGACAAAACCCGTTATTTAGTACAAATAGGCAATCATACTTTCGAAGTAGATGAATTCTATGGAGAAAATGAGGGATTAACCGTAGCAGAAATCGAGTTAAGCTCCGAAAACGAAAACTTCGAAAAACCTTCCTGGCTGGGAGAAGAAGTTACAGGAGATGTCAAATATTATAATTCAATGTTGATGAAACATCCCTACACAAAATGGTAAGACTAAATTATCTTTTCATAATATTTATAACCATTACCTTCGCATTGGCCACCTGTAGCTGCGGAGGTAGCGGTTATGCTTCTACCGATGATTATACTGCCGATGATTCTTCAGACAAAGGAGGAAAATGGGTGAGTTACAACATCAAATTAAAAAACTTATCCGGTTTGTGTTATAATCCTACAAAGACAGCCCTGCTTGCAGCCGTTGACAAAGGATCTATATATGAAGTAAGCTTTGACGGAAAGGTTCTGCGAAGGCTTCCTTTTAACGGACTCAACGACTTTGAAGCAATCACTGTTAATTTTCAGACAGGGGATATATACCTTAACGATGAATTTGAAATGAAAGTTTTTAAACTTTCATCCGACCAGAAATCCCTATCGGAGGTAGTAAAAATAGATATTCCCAATGCTGTTCCAAATAAGGGAATAGAAGGTCTTGCCTATGGCAGGGATACCCTTTACATAGCAAATCAGGAATCACCTACAAGACTGTTTAAGTATTGCTTGACAACTAAAAAATTACTATATAAAGACCTGACGTTTGCTACATTCCTTTCAGATGTATGTTATGATGAAACCGACAATACTTTGTGGTTTGTTGACAGTAAAAAACAAAGAGTTTCCCATTGCAATCTGAACGGGGATGTACTGGCAACTCAAAATATACCTATGGTGGATAAAGCGGAAGCTTTATATGTGGACAGAGAAAACAATATCATGTGGATAGGGTGCGACAAAACCGGCACCTTATATAAAATTGACCTCAAAATATAATATCATGGAAAAAGATAAAATATTGGAATTTGATCCGCTCGACATGAACAATTACAAAGTCGAGAAACTTCCTAAAATAGAAAAAACAGGATTTGAAAAATGGATGGCACGGTTAGGAGGACCGCTTGCAATCATTGCTTTTATCCTGATCTATTATTTTGTCGATGTTACTTTCCTGAATGATATTAATCCTTCCACTTTAGGAAAAGATGCTACCAAAAGACTTTCAGAAGTAGGGGCTCAGAATTTTTCCCGGATAAATTATGCCATGCTGGCCATATTCGCGGCCTCTATCATTTTATGGATCACCGAAGCTATTCCCAACTACCTTACTTCTCTATTTCTGATACTTGCCATAGTACTCACCCATGTTACTACAGATAAAGTAGCTTATGCCCAGTTAGGGCATCCGGTAATGTGGCTGAATATACTTTCTTTCGTGCTGGCCAGTATGCTCGTAAAAACACGGGCAGCCAAAAGGTTTGCACTCTGGTTTGTTATACGTTTCGGAAAAAGCGCTGCCTGGGTGATCTTCAGTTTCATCATCATCAATATAGTGTTATCCGCTTTCATATCTGCCACCACAGCCAAAGCAACCATTCTGCTGCCTATATTTATGGTAATTGCCGCCATTTATGGAGCAACCGGAGCAGATAACCGGAATAACTTCGGACGGAACCTGGTTTTACAAAACTTATTCCAGATAAATATCGGAGCGTCCGGATTTCTTACAGGCTCCGGAGCTAACTTACTGGCTGCCTCCCTTATTGCCGGAGCTATGGGATGGAACCTGTTCAGTTATCAGGACTGGTTCATTGCTGCTTTTCCTTTGTGTATGATACTTATTCTTATCGGATGGTTTATAGGATCCAAGGTAATATTCCCTTTAAAACCCGGAGAAGAAAAACCTCAAATTGAAGGAGGTATGCAACGCCTGAAAGACGAATACGAAAAAATGGGAAAAATAACCTTTGAAGAATACAAAGCAATCGGTATATTTGTATGTGTATTGGCTTTGTGGGCAACAGACAAACAACATGGAATTGACCAGACAGCTGTCGCCTTTATGGGGGCCGTTGTCGCTTTAACCCCCGGAATTGGAGTTGTGAAATGGAATGACATAGATATCCCCTGGCATTTAATGCTGTTCTCTGCCGGAGCTTATACCCTTGGCGCAGGACTGGAAGCCACCGGGCTTCCTGCCACACTTGTAGAGGTTGCATTCAATCACTTAGGGATCAGCCAGTCCACCCCATTCTGGGCCTTATACCTGCTCTTAACCGCATTAATGCTGTTCAGTGCGCTTTTATTTCAGTCAAAAACCATGCGTGCGTTAATATTCATACCTATCGCCATCGGAGTTTCCCAAAAATTCGGATACTCTCTGTTAAGTTTGTCATTTCCGTTGGCTCTGCTGATAGAGCATGTATATGTATTGCCGTTTAACAGTAAACCCGCAGCTTTGCTGTACACAACCAACCAATATAGCTGGAGCGACACATTCAAGTTCGGATTTACTATGATGTGTATCACCTGGGTGATGATAATTATATGGGGGGAAACCGTATTACGCTGGTTGGGATATACCGACGGATTATTTTTTTAACTGATATTGTAATATAAATAATTTAAAAGACAATGATTGATATCAAAGCTAAAGTACACGATAAATTTTCTATTGAATTTAAAGTCGGTTTTGTAGTAAGACGAAAAGTCAAGCAAAACGATTTTATAGTCAATACCTGGATTTTTGTGCCCAATAGCTTGGATATTAACCCTATGAGTTATAACAAAAAACTATTTTACACAGATGTTAAATCAAACGTACGGCTGATCACACCTATTTTCCTGTTACGGGAAATCGTTTCAGGAAATGCTATTCCATTGCATAACCTTGAAAACTCCTTCCATGCCATAGCCTCTGATCCGACACGCACCTCCACCCGCGAATATGAATACCAGATCAAGATGTTTATGGCTATTATTAAAAGTGCCATCCGGGATGAAATACTGCATATTTCTCACAATATCCTGAAGGATGACATTGAATACCTGTGTAAATCCTATATAAACAACATCCGCGCCATCACAGATAAATACCGGGATCTAAGAAAAATTATAAATGCCCCGACCATATCCAACGGAGTCCTCAATTACTTCTTTTTCGGAGATGAATTTATGAGCAATATCATTGAATATTATACTTTCCGCCTTATAAAAAGACTGGAAAATAATTCTCCCGATAAATACAAGGAAATAATAGAAGAACTGAAAACACTCATAAAATCAGAACTTCATTACAAGCAGAACAAGGGATTCGTTACCATTGACAGAAACAGTCCGAACAATAATCAGGAAATAATTTTCAGACACGGAATACTGAAAAAATATATCGAAAGCGATCTGTTCCTTAAATCGAACAAAAAAAAGGACGGAGTCTGGGTAGAACAGGTATATTACAGCATTGCAGCGGGAATATCCATGATTTTTGCCACTGCAATAGCCTTTTCCTTCCAGCTTAAATTCGGGAACTTCACCATGCCTCTTTTCGTTGCCCTGGTAGTCAGCTATATGCTTAAAGACCGGATTAAAGACTTGATGCGTTATTACTTTGCTCACAGACTGGGCACTAAATATTTTGACAATAAAACCACTATAAGCATCAAAGACCTTCCTATAGGATGGAGCAAAGAAGGAGTGGATTTCATCACAGATGAAAAAGTTCCCCGTGAAGTAATGAAATTGCGAAGCCGTTCGCCCCTTCTTGAAGCAGAAAACAGGATCAATGACGAAAAAATCATCCTTTACCGGAAAAGAGTACGAATAGACCGGGATGAACTGGAAAAAGACAGTAAATACACTATTGCAGGAATTAACGATATTATGCGGTTTCACGTAAACCGGTTTACCCAGAAAATGGACAATCCGAAAGTTCCGCTCTATACCATAGAAGATGATAATTCCATCTCTGTCATCAAAGGAGACAAGGTATATTATCTGAATATCATCATGCAGTTACAATATCAGGAAGAGCTGGATTATAAACGTTTTCGCGTTGTTTTTCACCGAACCGGTATACTCAAGATAGAAGAACTATAAAAGTCAACTTTCTTGCTTTAAATCAATACAATAACACAAGCCAACAATCATTTAGTTGAAATTATCATTTCAAATGAGACGTATATTTACTTTATTGATTTTCTTATTGTTCATTCTGTTTTTCAATGCTACTTATGCCCAACAGAATGATTCTATCCTGAGAGGTCAGCAAACCTCCTCAGAAATACAAGCTGCTGCCAACAGCAAAACAGAATCCGATATTATCCATTTATTAAAACAGGTAAGTTTTACAGGTACTCTTCAGGCGCAATATATAAACAGCCTCACTCCGGGAGTAGATTACAATAAAGTGGAATTTGGAGACGAACCGCATAGCAGCAGTACTTTCAACATCAAAAAGGCCAAATTGCAGGCTAACGCTAAAATCACCGATAAAGTAGAAGTTGTTATCTCCGGAACACTTTCCAGTTCTGCTTCCAATAACAATATTCTCCGAAATGCCTATATTGCTTATTCATTAAATAATTATCTTAATTTCCGGGTAGGGCAATTCCGCCCGCTGGCAGGTATTGAAAGTACTTATTCTTCTGATGTGGTAAAATCATTAACCTTTTCCAATCAATACTACGCTTTCAGAAATAACGGATGGGCAGGCCCGCAGATCGGAGCGGAAATTTCCGGAAGAATTGATTTAAATAAACTTCTAATATCTTATAGTCTGGAAGCTTATAATGGAAACGGTAAAAATATTCCGGACAGCGACAGCGGAAAAAACTTTTTATTGAGAAATGTTTATTATTTCCCCTCCTTCTATAATCTAAATATAGGCCTAAACGGCGGACTCGGCAGAGCTTTTAATAAAGATACCTATATGGCTGCTTTGGATGCAAGGCTAACTATCCCTCTGATTTCCCAATGGTCTCTCTATCTGGAGAGCCAAATAGGAAAAGGAACCAATCAATACTCCTATTATAAAAACCTGGATAAAAACAATTTACAATTCTCTGATTATATCATGCAGGGATGGTACATCCTTCCCAACCTGAGATATGAAACACACAAACTTTACTTATATTCATTAGAATTTTCCTGCCGGTACGAACAATGGGAACCTAACAAAGTTTCCCACAATCTCCGTCAAACCATCACCCCTGCATTCAGTGTAGAATTTTTAAAAAACTACAACCTGCGGCTTACCATGGCTTTGGAAATGAACCGTTATAATTACAATATATCCGGAACTTCCACCTATAACAGCAATATTTTTACAACACAATTACAGGCAAGGTTTTAATACTACTTCCCTCTTTTTTCATTTCAGCAACTCGAAAGGAATAAGATATAAGGTGTAAGATTCAGCTGTTAGCTATTAGCCTATAGCTATTGGCTGTTGATGGAGATTCTTCACTCCGTTTCGCTGTGTTCAGAAGGACAATCTCCAGCACATTTACATATCGGCACATTTGCACATTAGTTAATCGCACTCTGACTTCTTTCCTTGTATCCTATTCTTAAAAAAATCATAAAAGTAAAAATTTATTATGCATGCATAATAAATTTTTATATATTTGAAACATGACAAAAATCAGTAAAGACAATATTACTATTGATTATGTTATCCGGGCAACCTGGCTTTCCATACAGAAAATGTACAACGAAGAAGCCACAAACTTCGGTGCTACCGTGTCAGGAGCCTTTACTCTGTTATCCATAGACCCTAAGGACGGGACTCCCAGTTCCTCTCTGGGACCTAAAATGGGAATAGCCTCTACCAGCCTGTCCAGAGTATTGAATGATCTGGAAAAAAGAAATCTAATCAAAAGGACTACTTCCAACGAAGATAAAAGAAGCATTATAATAAGCCTTACTAAAGATGGTTTAAAAATGAGAGATCTATCAAAACAATATGTGAAAGGATTCCATAGCACCATAGAAAACGAGATACCTGAAGAAAAACTATCCGCTTTTTATGAAGTTATGGAAAGTATTAACGAAATAATTACTAAAAAAAGAGCAAAGAAAAAATGAAAAAACACATTAACCATGTTACTGTACTAGGCTCTGGAATTATGGGCTCAGGAATAGCCTGTCAATTTGCGAACATAGGAGTTCCTGTTCTTCTTCTTGACATAGCCCCTTCAGAGCTGACCGAAGCCGAAAAAACCAAAGGATTGACACTGGAAGACAAAGCCGTAAAAAACCGGATTGTAAACGAAAATTTGCAGAAAGCGGTAAAATCAAAACCCGCTTTATTATACCATTCTTCATTCGCTAGCCGTATTTCTACCGGTAATTTCACAGATGATATGGAGAAAATCAAAAATACCGACTGGATATTTGAGGTGGTAATCGAGAACCTGAATATAAAAAAGTCCGTATATGAACAAATAGAAAAATTCAGAAAACCGGGCACTTTAATTTCATCCAATACTTCCGGAATTCCTATTCATCTGATGTCTGAAGGAAGAAGCGATGACTTTAAAAAGCATTTTGCCGGAACTCACTTCTTCAACCCTGTGCGTTATCTGCAATTACTGGAAATCATACCGACTAAAGACACAGCCAAAGAGGTAATAGATTTTTATCTGAGTTACGGAGAAAAATTCTTAGGAAAAACTACCGTACTTTGTAAAGACACTCCGGGATTTATCGGAAACCGTATCGGGGTATATTCCATGTTCAAGCTTATGTCATTAACCAATGAATTAGGTTTAACCATTGAAGAAGTAGATGTTTTAACCGGCTCTATTTTAGGACGTCCGAAAACAGGAACTTTCAAGTTAGGAGACCTGGTAGGATTAGACACTGCTGCAAACGTGACTTTAGGATTAAAACAAAACTGCCCTGAAGATAAAATGATTCAGGCGTTGGATAATCCTAAGTTTATGAATTTCCTGGTAGAAAATAAATTCTTAGGGAACAAAACCCGAAAAGGTTTCTATTACAAAGAAAAAGATGCAGAAGGAAAGGATGTACGTTATGCTTTAGATCTCAATACATTAGAATACAGACTACAGGAAAGACCTAAAGTAGCTGTGGTAGAAGCTGCTAAACAAGCAGGAGGAACCGCTGCCAAACTGGGAACTTTACTGGCATCCAAAGATAAATACGGAGATTTTATCCGTAAGCATTTTGCAAGCCTATTTGCTTATATTTCCCAACGCGTTCCGGAAATTTCAGACAATCTTTACAGTCTGGATGATGCGATGAAAACCGGGTATGCCTGGAAATCCGGGCCATTTGAAACCTGGGATACTTTAGGCGTTGCCAAAGGAATTGAATTGACTGAAAAAGAAGGATTTGAAATTTCTCCGTGGGTTAAAGAAATGCTGTCTGCAGGTATTGACAAATTCTATAAAGTAGATGAAAACGGGAAGTCTTTATACTATGACTTACCATCCAAATCGTATAAACTAATCCCCGGACAGGAAGCCTTTATTATCCTGGATAATATCCGGCCGACCAAAACCATCTGGAAAAACTCAGGTACTGCCGTTGAAGACTTAGGAGACGGTATTATCAATATAGAATTCCGTTCCAAAATGAATTCCTTAGGCGGTGAAGTACTGGAAGGTATCAACAAAGGAATCGAACTTGCCGAAAATGAATACAGAGGAGTGGTTATCTCCAATCAGGGAACCAACTTTTCCGTAGGTGCAAACCTGGCTATGATCTTCATGATGGCTATTGAACAGGATTGGGATGATCTGAATATGGCCATCGCCCTGTTCCAAAAAACCATGATGAGAGCCCGTTATTCGAATGTTCCGGTAATAGTGGCCCCTCACGGTATGGCTCTGGGTGGCGGATGTGAACTTACCATGCATGCAGATAAGGTAGTAGCTGCCGCAGAAACTTACATCGGACTGGTGGAGTTTGGTGTCGGAGTAATTCCGGGAGGAGGTGGAACTAAAGAGCTTGCAAGAAGAGCTTCTTTAAACTACCTGAAAGACGATGTGAAAACCAACCGGCTACGGGAGGCTTACATGAATATCGCTATGGCTAAAGTGGCCACTTCCGCTTATGAAGCCATTGACATGGGAATCTTACAAAAAGGAAAAGATACAATCGTAGTAAACAAAAACCGTCAGATTTCTGAAGCTAAAAAACAAGCAATCTTATTGGCAGAAGCAGGTTATACCCAGCCTTTTCCTGAAAAATTCGAAGTATTGGGTAAAAACGCCCAGGGAATGTTCTATGTAGGATCCGACCAGCTGGTTGCAGGAAAATATATTTCCGAACACGATCGGTTAATTGCCAATAAATTAGGATATGTTATGACCGGAGGTAATCTGTCAGAGCCTACCCTGGTTTCCGAACAATATCTGTTGGATCTGGAAAGAGAAGCCTTCTTATCCCTTTGTGGAGAAAAGAAAACGCTGGAAAGAATTCAGTATATGTTACAAAACGGAAAACCTTTAAGAAATTAGAAATTGTGAATTATAAATTATGGATTTAAATACTCAAAAACTATAATATCAAAAATAAAACACAAAAAATCTAAAAACATCAATGAAAGATAATTTGATCCAAAATAAATCCTTTGATTTTTCTTTAAAAATAATAGAACTATATCGTTTTTTAAAAGAACAAAAAGAATTCATTATATCAAAACAAATATTAAAATCAGGAACAAGTATTGGAGCAAATATTGAAGAAAGTTTAGCTGGTCAATCAAAAAAAGATTTTATTAGCAAAATGACCATTGCAAATAAAGAAGCCAGAGAAACAAGATACTGGTTAAGACTTTTAGAAAAATCCAACCTAGTTAGCTATGATTACAATTGGTATCTAACTGAAATCGAAAGTATAATAAACATCTTAACCTCAATAATTAAAAGTAGTCAAAAAACTATAGCATAAATATTATGATATCGTTTTTTAATAATCCAAAATCTAAAATTTAAAATCTAAAATTTCTCATGAAACAAGCATATATAATCACAGGATATAGAACAGCGGTAGGAAAAGCTCCTAAAGGCAGCCTACGTTTTGTTCGCCCCGACTGGATGGCTGCAAAAGTGATTGAAAGACTGATGCAGGATGTTCCCAATCTGGACAAAGAAAAAATTGATGATGTAATCGTAGGCTGTGCTATGCCTGAGGCAGAACAAGGGCTGAATGTAGCCCGTCTGATCTCTCTTATGGGACTGCACTCCGACAAGGTTCCCGGATTAACCATCAACCGATACTGCGCTTCCGGATCTGAAGCAATTGCCATTGCAACCGCAAAAATTCAAA
>JAVBRH010000153.1:0-6404 GCA_031548225.1 Apibacter sp. | reverse complement strand
TCAAAAAGAGTTCCTTTGATCTCTACTCCGTATCTTCTCAGTATTTTACAGTCATATTTCAGGTTTTGCCCTACTTTCAATATAGTTTCATTTTGAAAGAACGGACGGACAAGTTCTATAAACTCAGCTGTTTTTTCTTTTTCTTCAGGATTGAAAGGAATATAATAGCCTTTTCCTTTTTCGTAGGAAAAAGATATTCCCACCAGTTCGGCTATCATAGAATCAGTGGAGGTAGTTTCCGTATCAAAACATACAATCTTTTGTTTCAATAATTTATCTACCAACAACTTAATAGCCATTGGAGTATCTGTCAACTGGTAAAAATGCTCTGTATTTTCAACAGTACTCCAATGGGAATTTTCCACCGATTGTATTTCTAATTCCGGAGAATCAAACAGAGAAATCTGTTGAGAAGGAGAGCTTTTTTTAGGAGCCTCCAGAATTTCAGGTTCATTTTCTGAGATTATATGATAGGTTTTCTGGAGATTCAGGATCATATTCCGAAATTCCAATTCTTCAAATATTTTTATAACTTCTTCTACATCCGGCTGATCTACTGTAAAATCGTCATAATCAAATTCAATGGGAACATTGACCTCAATGGTAGCCAATCTTTTGGAAAGCAGTCCCAATTCCTCATTTTTTTCCACATTCTCCTTCATTTTTCCTTTCAGTTCAGAAGAATGTGCAAACAAGTTTTCTATACTTCCGTATTCCTTAATGAATTGCCGGGCAGTTTTCTCCCCTACTCCCGGAATACCCGGAATGTTATCAATGCTGTCCCCCATCATTCCCAGAAGGTCTATCACCTGAGAAGGGGTTTCCACTTCAAATTTTTCTTTTACCTTTTCAATATCCCATATTTCAATATCATTCCCCCGGGATGCCGGTTTAAATACGAAAATATTATCTGAAACCAATTGTGCAAAATCCTTGTCAGAGGTCATCATATAAGTAATATACCCTTCTTTTTCTGCTTTTTTTGCCAGTGTCCCGATTACATCATCTGCTTCATAGCCTTCTTTCCACATGCAGGGAATTTTTAAAGCGCCCAAAATTTGATGAATATAAGGTACGGCTACACGAATGGCTTCCGGAGTTTCCTGCCGGTTGGCTTTGTATTCTTTATATTCCTGATGGCGGAACGTTTCCCCCACGTCAAAAACCACAGCTAAATGAGTGGGTTTTTCCTTTTTCATCAGGTCAAAAAGGGTGTTGATAAATCCGAATACAGCCGAAGTGTTTACTCCTTTGGAATTAACCCTGGGATTTTTGATAAAGGCATAGTATGCCCGGAATATTAGAGCATAGGCATCTAAAAGGAATAATTTTTTATCGCTGTTCTGACTGGTCATTCTTATATGTTTAGATTTTCATCCAAATATAAGGTATTTAAAAAATATGCAGTTCTTTTTCCTGATCTTACCAAGAAAAATTAAACAAAGAAATAAATCCGGATTAATTCATTTTATAGTTTCTCTATTTATCCTCTCTAATTTTATGATTTATGTCATGTTTTTATAAGAAATATTAATATAAATCAATTTTTCAGTTACCTTTATTTGAAGACATTCTTACTGTTTAAGAAGGACTTCATCCCTTTTCAGATAATTTTTTTATAAAAAAATATAAATAACTTCAACATTTACAAAAACTTAAGACACAATTATCGCTCTATATATGTTTTTTCATTATTTTTTTTTCTTAATAACTTTTATTTCATATATTTCAGAAAAATAAAACAAATTAAAACTTAACAAAAATAAAACAACGTATGTCAGACACAGTAAAATTAATTTACGATGGTAAAGAATTTGAATATCCAATAGTTGACAGTGTTATTGGAGACAGAGGAATTGATATTTCCAAGTTAAGAGACCAGACAGGGCTAATCACCTTAGACATTGGTTATAAAAATACCGGAGCGACTAAAAGTCACATCACTTATTTAGACGGAGATTTAGGACAATTATATTACAGAGGTTATCCTATCGAACAAATTGCAGAAAAATCCACCTTTACAGAAGTGATGTATTTGTTATTGGAAGGAAATCTTCCTACTCAGGATCAACTGACTAAATTCGAATCAGATATAAAGAAAAATAGTCTGGTAAGTGAGGAAATGAAATTTATACTTCAAGGATTTCCGCGCTCTGCGCACCCTATGGGAGTGTTATCTACCCTTACCAGTGCATTGACTGCTTTTAATCCTCATTCTGTAGACGTAAAATCCGAAAAGGATCTGTATGATGCTTATACTTTGTTACTTGCGAAGTTTCCTGTTTTATGTGCCTGGACATATCGATTAATGTTCGGATTACCTTTAAATTACTCTGACAACAGCTTAGACTATCCTCATAATTTCTACCAGATGATGTTCAAAAAACCAACAGAAGAACTGGAAATGGATGAGGTTGTGGTAGATGCCATTGATAAATTATTAATCTTACATGCAGACCATGAACAAAACTGTTCCGCTTCTACCGTAAGAATGGTAGGATCTGCCCACACCGGATTATTTGCTTCTATCTCTGCCGGAGTTTCCGCTCTATGGGGGCCTTTACACGGGGGAGCTAATCAGGCGGTTATTGAAATGCTTGAAATGATTAAAGAAGATGGTGGTAACCTTCAAAAATGGATAGATAAAGCCAAATCTAAAGAGGACAGCTTCCGCTTGATGGGATTCGGACACCGGGTTTACAGAAACTTTGACCCGAGAGCTAAAGTAATTAAAAAAGTAGCGGATGATTTGTTTGAAAAAATGGGTGTTCAGGATGAAGCTCTGGAAATAGCTAAAAAACTGGAAGAAGTTGCGCTGAGCGATCCTTACTTCGTAGAGAAAAAATTATATCCGAATGTAGATTTCTATTCAGGAATTATTTACCGGGTGTTAGGAATCCCTACAGAGATGTTTACCGTTATGTTTGCATTAGGACGTTTACCGGGATGGATTGCTCAATGGAAGGAAATGAGAATGAACGGGGAGCCTATCAACAGACCAAGACAAATTTATACAGGAAGCCCGAAAAGGGATTATGTTCCTATCAACCAAAGAAAATAATAATATTACCCTACTATTTAATCAGGCTTTAACTTTTCGAGTTAAAGCCTTTTTATTTTATTTTATTTTTTCTAATTTTATCCCTCACTAAATTAAAGAACAACTAATAAAAGGTAATGAAGGAAAATCTTTTGCACCATATATGGCAGTTTAAAAAATTTAACCTGTCTGAACTGCATTCCACCACAGGAGAAAAAATAGAAATCATACACTCGGGACATCATAATTCCGATGCCGGCCCCGATTTCACTATGGCTAAAATTTTAGTCGATGGCTGGGAATGGATAGGAAATATTGAAATTCACAGTAAATCTTCGGACTGGCTGAAACATAAACATGATCTTACTTCTTCTTATAAAAACGTTATTTTACACGTAGTGTATGAGGAAGATGAAAAAATACCCACCCTGAATGAAAAAAACGTCCCTACGCTGGAATTAAAATCCTATCTCACGGAGAAACTGCTTACTAATTATAATTTTATGGAGAATAAACCTTTTTCTTTTATTCCCTGTGAAAAGTTATTTACCAACTATACACAAAAACCGGCTTTTTCTTTCTCTGAAAAGTTATATATAGATAAACTGCAGGAAAAATGCAACCGGATCTTCCGTCTGCTGGAAATGAAGAATAATGACTGGGAGTCCGTACTGGCTGCAACTCTGGCTTACACTTTCGGACTAAAAGTTAATGCGGAAGCATTTGAACAGCTTTTCCTTTTTTTAGATTATAAAATTATCCGGAAACTATCTGCCAATCCTTTCCAACTGGAAGCTTTATTTCTGGGGCTTACTCATTCCCTGAAAAACGAAGATGAATATTCCGGATTATTGGAAAAGGAATTTTCTTATCTACAATCAAAATATCAGCTTTCCTGCCAAAACATCGAATTGAAATACCTGCGGTTACGCCCCGCCAACTTCCCGACTATCCGGCTGTCTCAACTCGCTGACTTACTTTCCCAATATCAACATTTGTTTTCTTATGTGATTGGAGCAAAAAGCATAGACCAATATCTTAAAATTCTGGATGAAGTAAAAGCATCTTCCTACTGGAATACTCATTACGTTTTGGGTAAGGAATCTCATAAATCTGTGGAAAAGAAACTATCTGACTCTCAAAAGGAACTGATTATACTTAATGCCTTTCTTCCTGTTAAATTTGCTTACTCTCTCAGTATCGGAAAGTCTATGGAAGACGAAATCATTACCATAATCAGTGAGCTTGCTGCTGAAAAAAACTCTATTATCGACAACTTTAAAAAATTAGGAATCAATTTTAAATCGGCTTTAGATTCCCAGGCATTTCTAAACTTGTACAAAAATAAATGTCTCAATCAACAATGCCTGAATTGTGAAATCGGATATGAAATTTTAAAATAATGTGAGTTCGATAAGAAATTTTTATCCTATCCTGAATAATTGAATAACAGAGTAATTGAATGTATTAATTAATTAATTAATTAATTTATGTGACAATATGCCAATGGTTTGTCATGTTGACGTAAGGAAACATCTCTCTAAAATTAAATTTATGAATTACAATTGTTTATTTACGATTGCAGGATATAAGATCTTTCTAAAAGCTATTAGCTAATGTCTATCGGCTATTAGTAGAGATTCTTCATTCCGATTCGCTCTATTCAGAATGACACAGCCCCGCCGCCCCCGTAGGAGAGTAGACCTCCTTCAGGTTGGGGAGTATTTATTGGCATATTAGTACATTAGCTTTCTGATGCATTTGCTCAGAGGCCGGATTAAGAACTGTATTCATATGTCTTTTAACTTTATCTTTCTTTTATTTCTTATATCGAACTCAGGTTAAAATAACTCAAATTCAATAAAAAACATACCCTAGGGTATATTTTTTAAAGTTTATAGTTTTAAAGATTTCAATTTATTTTTCTATAGGCCAGATAGGCCAGAATACACAAAGGAATAAGCATAAGTAATAAATACAAAGGCTGAAAATAAACATAAGGGTTACCTGGATTTAAAAATACGTAAGCCACTGCACAAATAATTCCGATTACCGCTCCGCCTAAATGAGCATCATGTCCTATATTCCCCAGCTGAGTTTTCATCCCATAAACAGAATATCCCAGATAAATAATTCCGAATATCCATCCCGGAATTTGGAATGGAAAAGGGAATATCCCTATAGATATTTGGGAATTAACAATAATAGCGGCGAATAAAACTCCGCATACCCCCCCGGAAGCTCCTATGGCGCTGTAATACGGATTATTTTTATGCATCCATAAGGCCAGAAGGTTTCCTCCTACGATCGCTCCAAAATAGGTTATAAAGAAAAAAAGAGTTCCATAACCCAGAACAAAACTCGAAAAGAAATAAAAGGTGTACATATTGAATATCAGATGCAGCATATCGCCATGCAAAAAAGCAGAGGTGAACAAGCGTTCCCACTGTTTTCCCCTTAAAATAGCACCTGTATTGAATTTATACCTGTCGAAAAATACCGAATCATTAAATCCCTTCCAACTGAACACAGCTGTAATTACAATGATTCCGATAACTATAATATTCTCTCCCATCTATTTGAATCTTTTTATATCTATTTCCGGCTGTAAATCTATGGATTTTTCCATAAAATCATACAATTCTTCTGCCATTACAGGTGCCAGCATCACTCCCCTGCTTCCCAGTCCGTTAAAAATGTAAACATTTTTTTTTTCTGGATGAACTCCCAGCAGAGGTCTTCTGTCCACTACCGTTGGGCGTATGCCCGCAAATTGTTTGATTATTTTATATTCCGTTTTTAAAAACCGGTTTAAATTTTCCGTTAATTCTTCCTGCCCTTCTTCCGATATTTCATCATTTACTTCACGATAATAATAGGTAGCTCCCACATAGTAATAATCTTTTTCCATGGGCATGATAAACACCTTAGATTTCACTATGTCTTTTAACTCTAATCCCTGCGCATGGATTACCATGGTCTCTCCTTTTACTCCTTCCATGGGAAGATCGCTGAAAAAGGGATTGCCTTTCAACGCATACCCGTCGCAAAAAACGAGTTTTTTTGCTTTTATTCCTTTATATTCTATTTTATCGGTCTGAATCTGTAATGAATTAAAATCGAATACATCATCTGCCAGTTCTTCTTTTTTAATAAGGTATTTCCTAAACTCTCTGAGCAGTTCCCTCACAAAAACCTTTCCACAGTGTTTTACCCTTCCCATCCCGAAATCTGCCTTTATATACGGATTTACGGTTTCATAAACCTGTGGATCCAAAAAGGGAATCAGATTTTCATTTCGCTGCGATTTTTTTACCCAGGTCTTTACTTCATCTTCATTGGCAAAAATCCGGTATAAATCGGA
>JAVBRH010000010.1:0-10720 GCA_031548225.1 Apibacter sp. | reverse complement strand
GCAACATTTTATCCGGAGAAAATGCAATTCCCGGAACGATATTGGAAGGAGAAAATGCAGCATTTTCAATATACTGGAAATAATTGCTCGGATTTTCATTAAGTTCCATTACTCCCACTTCTACCAGCGGATAATCTGCATGAGGCCATACTTTAGTCAGGTCAAAAGGATTATAAGGCGTTTTCAAAGCATCCTGCTCCGGCATAATCTGCACATACATCGTCCATTTTGGGAAATTTCCCTTTTCAATGGCTCCATATAATTCTTCCTGAAATTTTTCACGGGTTTCTCCGGTTATCTGTGCTGCTTCTTTATTGGTATAGTTTTTAATTTCCTGTTGGGTCTTGAAGTGAAATTTGATCCAGAATCGTTCTCCTTTGGTATTCCAGAAAGAATAGGTGTGAGATCCGAATCCGTGCATATGCATCGGGCTTTGAGGAATTCCTCTGTCCGACATCAGAATGGTTACCTGATGCAAACTTTCAGGAGTCAGTGACCAGAAATCCCACATAGCTTCATTGGAACGCAGGTTGGTCTTAGGATGTCTTTTTTGTGTATGGATGAAATCCGGAAATTTATATCCGTCTCGTACAAAAAATACGGGTGTATTATTCCCGACCATATCCCAGTTTCCTTCTTCCGTATAGAATTTCAATGCGAATCCTCGTACGTCTCTTTCCGTATCGGAGGCTCCCATTTCTCCTGCTACAGTGGAAAAACGGGCTAATACCCGGGTTTTCTTCCCCACTTGTGAAAAAATACCGGCTCTTGTATAACGGGTAATATCTTTAGTAACTGTTAAAGTACCGAATGCTCCCCAGCCTTTGGCATGAACTACACGTTCAGGGATACGTTCTCTGTTTTGGTGGGCTAATTTCTCAATTAATTGGTAATCTTGTAATAATACAGGGCCTCTTTGGCCTGCCGTTATGGATTTCTGGTTATTCGAAACAGGATTACCTGCAGTGGTTGTTAATTTTTTTTTGCTCATTTTAATTCGGTTTTTAGTTTATGTTTAGTGAGATAAAGATAGCTCAATTATTTTATATTTTGCTTATCTTGTATTGTTTCTTCTAATTTTGAAATAGGACAAATCTATACTTCTTTAAATTAACCTGAGTTCGACATAACTTTTAGAGAAACTCTCCCAACCCTCCAAAGGAAGGCTAATCCGGAGATATGTCCTTCTGAACAGAGCGAAGCAGAGTGAAGAATCTCTTTAAGTACGGAGTCAGAAGTTAGAAAATCGTAAATCAACAATTATAATTCGTAAATCTAAATTCTAACTTAGAGAAAGATTTTTCCTATCGTCGGAAGAACAATCCCCCCGACCCAAAAGGCGAGCAGCCCTCCTTTGGAGGGTTGGGGAGGATTTGGACAGAAGCCGGATTGGAAATGTTTGTAGATTTTATCTTTGTTTCATCAATAAAACAAAATTTTTCATTGACTATGATAAAATACTATGATTTGCATCATATTTAATACGATAAATTACTGATTTAATGGTAACTATTTATAAAAAGAAGGTTATTTTATAAATTTCCGTAATTATATATCAAAAAAAATAGTAGTTTTGAAGACAGAGAAAAGAAAAACTAACTAACGTAATAAAACTATGAGTTATGAAAAGACACATACTTTTTCTGCTCCTAACCTTTTGTGGAGTAGCTTCTGCCCAGACCGGAAAAGAAAATTATGCCCTTCTGACCTGGTCTTCCTATGTCAGCCAGTTATTGAATAATACCTGCAATTATGCTATTCCATTGGTGGAACAGCCTTACTCGCAATATGTGCTGACAAATTCTACCCAATGTTTCGGACATGATGCAGCCGGAAATATGACTTCCAAAGGATGCCTGCTGGGTTCCCAGTCCTCTAATTCCACCTCTAACTTACAGGATAATCCGGAACAGATCAAAAACCGGATTCAGGTTTATCCTAACCCTACCTCCTCCTTGGTTACCGTAGCCTGGGACCAAGAGGTAAACTTACTGATTGCCCAGATGCGGATCGTTTCCCTGAGCGGAGCTTTTGATGTCACTGTTCCGAAGAATGTAACCGGATACACTTACAGCGCAAACCTTAGTCTTCAGCCTGCGGGTATTTACATTCTATCGGTTACCCTGACCAGTGGACAAACCATTTCCAAAAACATAATGAAACTATAAACTCAGCCTTATTTATTATGAAAAAGATAATTATCTTTCCTTTATACCTTCTCGGACTTACCTGTATCCTTTCCCAGGAAATAGAGAGAGAAGTTATTCCCTTATACTATGATACTTCCGGATACCAGAAAAGAAACACCTCTTCCGGAGAAACCGGAGAAGGTTCTTCTCCAACGACTTCCTCTGGTGAAGTGATCCCTTCCATTAATTCCGAAATGGAGGTCAATAACAGCGGAGCTTTGGTCTATACTGTTCCTGTGGAAGTATTTAACGGGATCAACAACTTCCAGCCCAATCTGGCTTTAAGCTATAGTAGCCAGTCGGGGAACGGACAGGCCGGATGGGGGTGGAATATTATAGGTTTATCCAGTATTACCCAGGGTGGAACCAGTAAAGAAATAGAGGGAATTACCCGCGGGCCTCAATATACCGATTCCGATCCCTTTTATTTAGATGGACAAAGACTGGTAAAAACAGGTGAAAACTCTTACGAAACCCGACTTTTCTCCAAATTGATCATACTGAGGAATTCCGAAGGATATTCCTTTATCGTGAAATATCCTGATGGGAAAATAGGAAAATACAAACAATTGGTTTACGGGCAGCATTATATTTCCGCTATATCTGATGCCCTGGGACATGAAACTCATTACGAATATTCCGTTACCTCCAATGTTCCTTATATTAAAAGTATTTCTTACGGAGGAGCTTCTGTGAGTACAGACACCTATAAAATAGAATTTACATTTAAGAACCGGACTTATCCGGCAAAAATGTACCGGAATGGATTGGAATATCTCAATGATAAAATCCTCTCTCAAATTATCGTTTCTTCCTCTTATGATGGCATTTACCGGAAATACCTCCTTACCCATGATATTCTCAGCAACCGGAATGAGAGACTCCGCACCATAGAAATAGAAAACAAACAGGGAGAAAAGCTCAAACCGCTGAATTTTAACTATAATACCAGTGATCATGCAGATATAAACCTAATAACCCAGCCCATACAGAGGGGAAATATAAACCCGAAAAAGTTGGGAAGTGTAGCCATAGGAGATTTTAAGGGAAATGGCACCCCTTATCCTATTTATTGTGCAGAAGTGGACGGGGGATATGTGATGACCGAATCCTCCATTCGGGCAGATGCCGATACCCAGATTTTTGTAGGAAAGGCCTTGTTTGACGATCAAAAAATTACCGACCGTGACCAGTTGATAGCTGTAAACACTGAATACATCACTCGTTATGAGCCCTCTAATTCTATGTTATTTCCTTCTTCTCTTCTTCCTTATATCGGTGATGTGAAGAATGTTATAGATTTTTACAAGGAAAGTGTCGCTACCGGAACTTTGCTGGGAGGAATACCCGTCGCAAACGGGATCTCTCCCATTCCAGGTCAGCGTTCTTTGATCTTGCATACCCCCAAGATCAAAGTGACTATTTCCGTATACGACCCCCTTACCCAGAGAATGCGTGAGGTATATTTTCAGGCTAAAGGAAATTATTTTGGCAATGTAGAAGAAAAATGTTATAACACCACTGCCGGTTTGGAATGTCAGGAAACTCCGGCGCTCATAGGAGAAAAGAACAAGCTCTCTAAAGATTTAGGAAAAAGACGAATCATTGTGGGTGATTTTAATAATGACGGATTAACGGACATCCTGATCCAGAATAAACCCTCATCCTGCTTTAAACCGGGGGGAGGCCCTACCAGAGAAAGAGACAAAAACGGGATCTATACCAACCCCCTTACTTATATTAACCAGTGCTATGCAAGGGAAAGTACTTTTTACTTTATAGAAATCGGAAAGATCCAACAGAATGGGGCTATTACTCCGGAAGTATTCATTTCCGAAGCCAATCATCTCGGTACTCCCATAGAATTTGACGGGGATGGGATACCTGAGCTTATCTTCCCGGCACAGGAACAGCTTAAATACGAAGCAGTGAGTTACAATCCTTCTCAACCCAGGCTTCTTCCCTTAATGATTGTACTAAAAGTAGATACTCAGGCAAAAAAAATATCCAAAGTAAACCTTGCCAATACCGGGAATTTGCTTACTCATAACGACTATACAGAACCCGTATTCTACGGAGACTTCAATGGGGACGGGCTTACGGATTTCATGATCCCCCGGAATGTCTTTGAGGTTAGCGGAAATAACGGGGCACAACTGCTATGGGATCAGATCAATTCCTCTAAGCTTATCTGGTATTTATATACCAATACCGGAAAAGAATTTCAACGAAAAGAACTCGACCTTACCCAACAAAAACTCGCTTATGTAAAACCTTCCGACCGGGATATTATTAAAAAGTCTTCCGGATGGGAGAAGTTCTGGTCGGGAAAACCCGATAAATACCAATACAGTGAATATGCAACTTCTTATATTATCCCTACCGATATCGACAATGATGGAAAAACAGACCTGATCTCTATACGGAAATTTACGAAGCTTAAACCCAATTCCGATTATATTTTTGATATTACCGTAGATAATCTGCTTTCCAATAACATTCAAGCGAATAAGATTACCATCCTGAGCAATAAAACCGATGCCAATCAGAATACTGTCTTTACCGAAGTAGAAAGTGTTCTTATGCAAACAAAAAAAATATCACCTTTTTCCCTGCTGATAGGAAACGCGGATTATACTCAGCTGAATACTTTTAAATCGGGAGTGCGTATCTACGATCTGGGAACCTCCAGTGAATTTAAACTGGAAATAAACAATGATAATTTTACCGAAACCCATCTGAAAGGGATAGACAACGGTTCGGGGGTAACACAGACCATCGAGTACCGTCCTATGATAAGCAACGATACCTATACTACAGAAAAAGCCTATTCCGTTTCCGCTTCGGATTTACGTTATCCGTATTACATCCATAACAAACAGGGTACTTACTATTTCGCACATAAAATCAATACCTTATTCGACGGAAAGTCCCTTACTACCGAATATCGCTACCAGAATGGAATACAGCAGCTGGAAGGAAAAGGTTTTTTAGGCTTTCAAAAAACCTATGTCAGTAATCCGTACGAATCAGAGCTGATCAATGGTAAATATTATAAAAAAGATCTTTCGGGCTCTCCTGTGTTTTGGAAAATAAACACCTTTGATCCCGAACTCGATCATTCCTTAGTAAAAACCACTTATGGAAGTGCGGACGGAAAATCCGTCTTTACGGAATCCGCACTTACCTATAATAAATACGATAAAGGCAGTTTCCGGTATCTGATCCTGCCCATAGCGGAAAAGAACAGCGACCTTCTCAAGAAGGTGGAATCCGAAAAAACTTATACCTATGATCCGGCCACCCTCTACCTGAAAGAAGCCTATACCAGTGCAAAGGACGGGTTTTCCACTTCCAGCCGGGAAACCTATTCCTATAAACCCGATTTTACCAACGGGAGTAAGTATTTCTCCGGAAAAATAGAAAAAACCGAAACCCTACTTTCCCGAAGCGGAGCTACTTTCTCGACTAAAGAAGAATACACCTATAACAATAACGGGCAGGTAATCCAGTCCAAAAAATATGGGAACAATACCGATGCAATTAGCACGGCTTATACCTATGACAACTACGGAAATATCCTGACGGGAACCGTTTCCACCCCGGGAGTTTCTTCCTTAACCAGTAAATATGAATACGATGCCACCCACCGTTATGTGGTAAAGGTTACTTCTCCCGAAGGTTTGAGTACGACCCAAAATATCAATACACTGGGGCAAATGATTTCCGAAACTTCTGCATTAGGACTTACCACCAATTATGTTTATGACAGTTGGAATAATCCGAAAGAAACCACCGATTACCTAGGACATAAAACTTCACTGGAAAAGACAGCTCTGGATAACGGAAAATATCAGCTTACGACCCAGATTGCAGGACAGGCTCCGGCGATAGCGGTATTCGATAAATTCGACCGGAAAATACAAATCCGTACCCTTGTTATGGGAAAATGGCTCTATGCAGATACCCAATATGATCTGTTTGGAAAAGTGATAAAAACCAGTGAGCCTTATTACGAAGGGGAAACCCCATTGTGGAACACGACCGAGTACGATGATCTCAATCGTCCGGTAAAAGAGACCCTGTACACCGGAAAGGTGATTACCACCTGCTATGAAGGACTGAAAGTAACCGTGCAGAACGGACATAAAAAAATCTCCCGTACCCTGGATGCTTCCGGACATACCATTGAACACAACGATTCCGGAGGAAAGATCCAATACATCTATTATCCGAACGGGGCATTGAAAGAAGCCGGTTATGACGGTATGGTTATTAAGAATGAGCAGGACGGGTGGGGAAACAAAACCAAAACTATAGATCCTTCTGCCGGGACTTATGAATACCAGTATGACAATTTTGGAAGGCTCTTTAAAGAGACCACTCCGAAAGGCTCCACCACCATTACGTATGATGCCTATGGAAAAGTGTTGACCGAAGTGACCGAGGGGGATGGAGCTTCCATTAGCAAGGCTTATACCTACGATTCCAAAACTAAGCTTCCAACGAAAATAGCCGGGTACAGCAACGGTAAAAGTTATGCCTACGAGACCTATTACGACTCATACTACCGGATCAAAGGAAAAAAGGACACGACTCCTTACTTGGTTTCCGAATCTAACAGTACGTTTGACTCCTACGGAAGGGCAGATATTACCTCCCTGAAAACCACTGTGACGGAGATTGGCTACACCACCACCTCTCAGGTGCGGAATGAGTACAATGCATATGGTGAGCTGATCCGGCAATGGGATGCCGGCACAAACAAGCTAATAAGGGAAGTGCAGAGCATCAACTCCCACGGGCAGGTGACCCAAATGAAATATGGAAATGGCTATACTCTGACAAACACTTACAACAACTGGTTTTATTTGCAGAACATCATCCATAAAAACGGAAGCCTGACCGCTGTAAATATGGATTACGACTACGATGTGCTGAAAGGAGTTCTCAAAAGCCGCAATAATAAGAATTTTTCCAAAAATGAAAGCTTTGAGTATGATCAGCTGGATAGATTACTGAAAGAACGGGTCAACAATGTACTTATCAACGAATATACCTACGACAAGCGGGGCAGGATGACCTATAACTCCAATATAGGATCTTACCAATATGCAAACAACAGCTACCAGCTCAACCAGATTACCTTTAATAATCCGGGAACGCAGCTGAAGCAAAACCGGGGCTTCCATGAAGTGACTTATAATGCTTTCAAAAGCCCGATGGAAGTTTATCTTCCTAACAAAGACCGCATCCAATTTGAGTATGGAATACTGGAAACCCGTTCAGCTATGTATTACGGGAATACCGATACGAATATTTCCTCCAAGCCTAACCGGAAGTATTATACTTCAGACGGTTCGGTGGAAGTGACGAAAACAGGAAATCAGTACAAGGTAGTGACCTATATAAACGGGGACGGGTACTCGGCGTCTTATATTAAGATAGAAGAGCTGACAGGAAATTTGTTGAAGACCAGTAAAAAGTATTTCCTGCACCGGGACAATCAGGGTTCTATCGTAGCAATTACAGATGCGGAAAGTGGTGCAATTTCGGAACAACGGTTTTTTGATGCCTGGGGTAATTTGACTTCAGTAATACAAAACGGAATAGTAGTTCCTATACCCCCTTCGGGGGCCGGGGGGATTTTACTCCTTGACCGGGGTTACACCGGCCACGAGCATCTGTTAAGCGTGGGGCTGATTAACATGAACGCCCGGCTGTATGACCCACAGCTGCGGAGATTCCTCAGTCCGGACAATTTTGTGCAGGAGCCGTACAATACCCAGAACTACAATCGTTATGGCTATGTGCTGAACAATCCGTTGTTGTACACCGACCCGAGCGGGGAAGAATTTTTCACTGCTGTACTGATAGGTGTAGGAGTAGCGATCCTTACCAACGGTATTAACAACGGAATACAAGGAAAGCCGTTTTGGCATGGAATAGGAAAGTCTGCAACTATAGGAGGAGTGAGTGGTGCGATTAGTATGGGGATTGGAGCGGTGGCAAGCTCTATTTCCACGAGTGTGGGAACGGTGGGAACCGCAGCCATTCAGGCAGGAATGCATGGAGTGACGGGAGGAATTATGAGCAGTATAGATGGAGGGAACTTTCTTTCCGGCTTTGCCAGCGGAGCGATTTCTTCGGTTATTTCGAGCGGAATTGAGGGATTGGGTACCAGCTATGCCGGAGGAAAAGATTTAAATGGGAACTACGGAAAGAATGCTTTTGGAAAAAGCAGTACCTTTAAAGCGGTAATGATTGCTTCTGGCGGTTTAAGCGGAGGAATTAGCAGTAGTATTGCCGGAGGTAATTTTTGGAGCGGAGCAAGGCAGGGACTAATTACAAGTGGGTTGAATCACGCGGCGGATTGGGTAACAGAACCAAAATATTTTAAATTAAAATATACTACAACAAATAGCAACACTGAAAATGGATTAACAGATATTGCAAAACCTGAATTAGAGTTAAAAATTAAAGGAAGAATAAGTGATGGGGAAATTACTTCTTTTTCCCTAGACATTACAAATAGTAAAGGACTTATCTCAGATACAGATTTTGTTAAAGGAAAAGCGGGAGATTATTATAAGGAACTATTAAATGATAGTAAGGTAAAGATAGATGGAGGATATAAATATAACATAGGTTTAGAAGGAACTATAGAATCTAAAATAAACATACCTGGAAAAATAGGTAAATTTTTACCCACGTCAGTAGATTTTAAATTTAATTTTTCATTTAGCTATAGTTACAGTGGAGGTGTTTATCCTTCAATACTTACGAATCATAAATTTAAATATAGTATGGGTAAATATGATTTTTGGACAGACTGGATGGGGGTTACATCCAGAGAATATGTTGAATTATATTAAACTTATAAAATGAAAAAAATAGTAAAAATAGCTTTAAAAATAGTAGTGCTCTTATGGGGAATATTATTTCTAATACAAATACTACTATTATCTGAAATCTTTATCAATCAGAAAAAAGAACTAAAAATAGAAAAAGTCGGAAAAGATCAATACAAAGCTTCAATTGGTATTAGAAGTATTAACTTAAGTATAAAAAAAGATACGTCAAATAATTATGATATAGAAATAACAAAATTCCCTGATTTTTCTTTTGGTGACGGACTTTATTACTTTAATCAATACATTGGGTATGAAACAAAGGCAACCAGGAAAGAAAAAGACATATATTCCATATCCCATTCTTATGAAGCAGATATTCCCGGTTATATCTTACGTTTCTATCGTTTGAGAAAAGAGGTAACCTTCACTATAGGATTAAATGAAAAGAATATTGATCAGTCCATTATAGTTTATGAGTTAAAATGATTAAAATATTGGTAATAAAGCCGGGTAATGTTCCAAATGTGTTAATAAGATAATGTTGGATTTCTTGGAACCTAAAATTGATGTATTGGCACCATTAAGCAAGAAATATGAATGTGAATTTTCACTAGCAATTTTTATAATGAATAGAAATGAAAGTACTCCTTGGATACACTTAGATAAAAGATATAATGAATTTATAAAGAAATTTATAAAGAAAGTAGATGTAGAATTTGATATAGATTTGTATTGTCCTCCGGATGATGAATAGTGGAATTGCGGACAAATTAAAATATCAACAGAGAATTAATTTATCCAATATTATGAGTGAAATAGAAAGAGACCTCAATGATACAAAAAAATCATTAAATACGAATATTTTAATCAATAAATCAAATAAGTTTTATATGAGAGGAATAGCAATTTTTAGTTTAATGATAGTATTTTTCGGAAGTTGTGATAGAAGAACAGGCAAACTAACATATAGTGAAGTTACCACAACAATGAAAGCCGCCTTAACTGAAGCGAAAACCCAGTATAATTTTCTTGTGTCAAACTGTTTCCATGTAATTGCTGCTGCCATGAGGTCTATTGATCTATATGATGGAGGTTCGGAAACCATTGTTCCTAATACTGGTTTTTATAATATATACGAATACTATAATCCAAAAGAATGGTATGAATAAAATTGTGTATTATACTCTAATAATATTGACACTCGTCAGCTGTCAGTTAGAAAACGACAGTAGACTACATACTTCTCAAATTTCAACTTCTATAAACCAGTCTAAAAATAATCAGGTGTTTATTGTAGGTTATGATTTCTATCCTAACACTGTGTTTATTGAAAATAAAAAGTATAAAATAAAAGAAATTTGGGCTGAGAATGTATGGATATATAAAGATCCGAAAAATGCAGAAGGCAAGTGGTTTTATATAAGGACAAAAACAGAAGATTTAACTATTGAAAAATATAAGGAAAAGCAAATAGTTTTTGTTTTTGATCCCCAATTGACTGAAATGAATTTGGGAGTATCGAAAGATTCTTCAGATGAAGAGCAATGTTGCACTAATTATGGATATTCTAATAATATCTTAAAAATATCCATAACAGAAGAGGAAGCAGCTAAAGACACTTTTGTCTTGTATTTGTTCGAAGATAGTCATGACCTAAATAAAAAAAATAAGTTCATT
>JAVBRH010000259.1:0-3953 GCA_031548225.1 Apibacter sp. | reverse complement strand
AATTAATCACAAACAGTAAAAATGAAAAAAATACTAGTATGGGCATTGCTCTTTCCAGCCCTGATTTTCGCTCAGACGGAAAAAATTTCCTTCACAAAAAAGTTTACCTACATTTCCGGCTATAGCGGAGATTTTATTAATGTAAATGTTTATTATTCTCCTAAGGGAGGAATTTTATTGGATGGTATTGGAGACAGAGGTAAAATATTATTAAAATCGGGAATCATGTCCTATATAAGCCTGGATCTGGACAATAACGGAAGATTTATGGATTCTTATTATGGAAGGATGGATTCCATTTCAACCTATAGATTTGAAAAACTAAAACAAAAAGATCAGTTTTCCGGATATTCCTGTACTTATTATCGGGTAACGAAAAAAGACTCTTATTATGACGATTTCAAAATGTGTGTGGTAGAAGATAATTCTTCTGATGTACTTAGTTATATCAATAATAATGAAAAAGATGCGGTGAGAGGGTTTCCTGTAGCCGTAGCAAGCGGCTATAGCACTTATGTGTTGAAATCCGTAACCTCCAATTATTCCAATTATATTAATATAAATTTTGATGATGAGATGGCAAAATTGAAGGCCCAAAGAGAAAGATATGACAGGTATTATCCGGATGATGTCGCGGATACAGTCGCAGTTGCTGCGGTTCCTGCTGATGAGGTAGAAATGCCTGCCTATAAATCAGTATATAAGAATGCTGATGAAAACCGGGAAGCTTTAGCTATCAATAAACTGGAAGAGGATAATACCTATTACTGGAGTAATCTTCCTAAATATTGTACGGAGCTGGATGATAAAATACCGTCCTTTAAAGATAAAGAATTGAAAAAACATGCGAAAAACTATGCCGGACGCATCTGCGATATGTATCTGTTCTCTACAGACGAATACATGGTGGATGGAAAAGCTACTCTGGATCAGCTACGGTATGAAGAAAGCTACTTCAGAAATACCAAATTCAATAAAGAGGACAAGAAACTACTGGATGAGTTTTTAAATAATCTGGATTAAAATGAAAAATTTAGCCCTAATCCTGCTGTTATGTCCGGTATTTTTATTTTGCCAGACAGAACAAATCCATTTTTCCAAGAAACTGGAATATGAGGTGAAAACAGACCGGAAGTCCAATACCTTTCTGCTGGATCTTTATTATTCCCCAGATGGCTTGTTTATAAATACCCTTGACGAATACAAAGATGAACATAACCTGTTTGTAAAATCGGCGGTAATGGCCCAGCTGAATGTAGATTTGGATAAAAATGCCTCTTTTCTACCAAGGGTAGACACTCTTTCTTCCATTACTTTTGAAAAAACCAAGGAAAAAAATACTATTGCCGGGCTGACCTGCACCTACTATAAAATGTCCCCTAATCCTAAGAATTTTAAAATATGTATTGCGGAAGATAACCCGATAGATTTATTAAGTAATATTCCGCAAAAAAACAGTAATCTTAAAGGATTAATTCTTCAATTCGGAGAGGGGAGATACATGTTAACACTCCAATCCATTCAGGAATATTCCAATTATATATCCCTGGATTTCAGTGCAGAGAAGGAAAAGTTCCAAAAACAACAAGGATATCAAGAAGGTTCTTTACGGGCTGATGACGATGAATTTTCTGAATATGACGGTGAATCCTACCGATCAGGATATAAAACTTCTGGTGAAGAAGAAGGATCGTTAGCTATCGATAATCTGGAAGAGGGAGAAGGCTATTATTGGAACGGAATTCCCCGATACTGTCAGGAACTGGATAGTAAAATACCGGATTTTAAAAACAAAGAGTTGAAAGGTCATGTGCAAAACTATGCCGGACAAGTTTGCGATATGTATCTGTCTTTTGTTGAAAAACGCCAGATGGTAGGAAAGAAAATTACCCTGGATTTGATACGGTATGAAGAAAACTATTTCAGAAACACCGAGTTTGACAAAAACGATCGCAAATTATTGGATACGTTTTTAAATAATCTGGATTAAGCCGGAAAAATACAGGAAAAGCCCCACTCTTCTCTATACTCTTTTTTCCTGTTTTTACAGGAAAAAAGAGTATATATATTTTAAAAATGATCTCAAAATGAAAAGAATAGGTCTTTTACTATTATTTCTTAATTCCATTTCCCTTTTTGGTCAGGATCTTATCAATGACAAATGCAGAGACATAAAAGAACCAGAAATTGTCAGTATGTTGATAATGGATGAAAATTATGAAAAAGAAACAGAGGTTTATACAGGCAAGAAATTTAATTTATTAATTCAAACCTGTAATTTTGAGCCTGGAGAAGAAATAAACGTTACTTTAGAGCTGGGAGTGGAAGATGAAGAGTATAAAGAAATATCTACGGTAACAGGACTAATAGAGGAAGACGGCTATGTAAGAATCAAAGATCTGATTGTTGAAAAAAATTATGATTGGGAGGATTAAAAATAAAAAGGCACACTCAGTCATTTAATGAAAAAAGACCAAATGATTATGGAATTGTCTAAAACCATTTCATCAACCCTAAAGACAGGAAAAAATCTATATTTTTTAAGCTTTATTTCTTTTTATTCAGAAAAACAAAAAGAAGCAGACATAAAATAACAAAAATGCAAATACCAATAATAACTCCCATAGAATGATTTATTAATTTCTCATTAATTTTTTAGCTTTTATAAGATAGTAAATATATAGCAGAAAGTTGAAAATACAGAGGAAAACGGAAGAGTAGACCAAAATCATATCTTTTCCATTGCCTAAAATGTGATGGGCATAGGTTAATCCGCTTAGTATAAGACACAAAATCATCCCTGTGACCGATGTTACCCTGTAACTCTTAGCCCTGTCGATAAGGGTGTCGTTTACAGCCAGACGGCTTTTTACAATACCGTACCAAAGGTAAACATCCAGTCCGAGGATCATCCATATAACCAGACGAATCCAAGTGTCCAAAGGCAAGGAAACCATCAACCCCAGACAGGATAAAACTCCCAGAATGGGAATCAAAGGAACTAAAGGAGTCCTAAATCCCCGCGGAGCATCGGGATTCTTTTTCCGTAAGACTATAACTCCGATACACACCAATACAAATGCAAAAAGAGTGCCAATACTGGTCATTTCACTGATTACATCTCCTGGCACGAAGGCTGCACAAATGCTGATAAACACCATAAAGATGAAATTAGACTTTAAAGGAGTTTTAAATTCAGGATGTACCTCGGAAAAGGTCTTCGGAATAAGTCCGTCGTGGCTCATAGAATAAAAAACCCGGCTCTGCCCTAAAAGCATTACCAGGATAATGGAAGAATATCCCAATAAAACAGAAGCGACAATAAAGACATTCAGCCAGGGATAAGCGGGTACAATTACACCGTCCGCACCCACAGTTCCCATATGCTTAATAGCAGTAACCACTGGGGCCAGAGTGTCGGAAGTTGTACCTTTTCCAAATTCCGAATAATGAACCACTCCGGTCATTACATAAGCAAAGGTTACATATAAAATAGTACAGATAAGAAGAGAGCCCAGAATGCCTATGGGCATATTTTTTTTCGGGTTTTTGGCTTCCTGCGCAGCAGTGGAAACGGCATCAAACCCGATATAGGCAAAAAACATAATTCCGGCAGCCCGGAAGATTCCCGACCATCCAAACTCGCCGAATTTACCCGTAGTGTTGGGTGGAATTAAAGGACTTAAATTTTCAGGTTTAACATATTGAAAGCCCAGGGCGATAAATATAAGTACAATGATTACTTTTAATATGACAATAAAATTGTTGAACAGGGCAGATCCTCTGGTTCCTCTCATTAAAATAAGAGACATCATGCAGACAATAAGCGCTGCCGGTAAATTAATAATACCCCGGACTGTTTCACCGGTAGACAAGGTAATACTTTCGAAAGGGGTTTTTAATAATTCGGGAGGAAAGTGGAGATTAAAGCTTAAAAATAACTGGTTAAAGTA
>JAVBRH010000206.1:0-7223 GCA_031548225.1 Apibacter sp. | reverse complement strand
TTTTGAATGGGGAAATACAGGAGTTTATAGAAGAACTAAAACAAGACAGGGAAAAACGGTTTCTCAATACAGGAGTGAGAGATTACAGTGAGTTGGGTTTACTGCTTTATTCTTATTTGAATATCTGTCAAAATACTTTGTTTGATGAACATTTTGATGGAGAAGAATCCCACCTGAAAATTGATGTTTACAATTTATTGGAAACCGCAAAAAACCTTCTTCCTCATAACGAACTTGAGTTTTTGGATAAGGTGTTGGGGGAATGATTATTCAACGTTTTCCCCATCATTATCAAAATATTCTTCATTTACAGTATAATATTTAAATGTTTTTTTCTTAATTCCTATTTCATATTGTAAAAGTAAATCAATAAGTTTTTCTCCATTGATTAAGGTAATAGGAGCAGCACCTTTTTCAAAGGCTGCATCCCTAGCTCCTTTAGCAAAGTCTGAAAGAGTGATAATTGTACCCTGAAAAGCATCAAATCTATGTAGAGATCCCCTTAAACTATCTAAAACTGTTCTATTGATATTAGAAGTTGTATTTCTTTTTACTTGGATCACTTCTTTTACAGTAGTGATTCCGTTTTGGCTGATACCAGTTACATCTACTCCCTTGTCGTTAGTAGGAGATGTAACTTCTACTTCGTCATACCCCATAGAAGTAAGCAAATCCTTAATAATATGTTCAAATTGGTAAGGAGTGGTTTCTTTTAAAAAATTTTTTAGAACTTGTCTTTGTTCAATAGTAAATTTTTCTATTTCCTTATTTAGTTCAGTTTCTTTATTTAAAATAGGTTTAGGGCTATTTTTATTTACTTTTTCTAAATAGGAAATTCCTTTTTCTGTAATGGAGTAGATATTTCCTTCTCTTTTCACATAATTTCTGTCAATTAAGTTTACCAATCTTCTTCTCAGATAGTCTTTGATAACAGAGTCTTGTTTAAGGTTAGAATTATTTTGAGTGTATTCTTCCCAGTCTTCCAGTAAATCTGATCGTTTACCATTTTTAATAAGAGATAATTGTACTAATATTTGAACAAGTCCTTCCTCTAAATCAATTTGTTTAGCCACTTCATTTTCTATGCTATTAATGAATATTTTTCCCTTTTCAGTTAACTGATAAATTCCTTCTATTTCTTCTATCAAACCATAGCCGGACATTAAAAACTGATCACCTCTTGTCCATCGTGGATTTATAGTTTTGTCACTTTTCTCCCATATTTCTTGAGCTATTTCCTGATCTTTTCCGGTTAACCGTTCTTGAATCCAAATATCCGGTTCTTTCCAATCTACTGTATTTTGGGGAGTTCCTCTCAAATTCCAAATGGAATTCCACATATTTTTGAAATCTTGTGCACACATACCATTGATTATTTTTAATAATCCAATAGTTCTATTATATTCAGGATATAAGGGAATTTTTATCATGGTTTTAGTTTTTTGTATCGTTTTCAACTATTTCTATTTCTTCAGGGGTAAGTCCATAAAGTTGATAAACCATTTGATCTATTTCTTTATCTGTTCGATTTATTTGGTTTTGCAACTGAAGTATTTTTTGTTTTTCTGTTTCAAAATATTCTACAATAAAATCACCTTTACTTTCAAGCATTGATTTAAGATAAGAAAAACCTTGATCTACTACAGTAAGATTACGTTCCCGCTTATATTCTATAATTACAAAGGCTTTAGTTTCTGGATTAAAGGCTAGCGTATCAATTCGCTTATCTTTTATCATAAATTCCGATTTGATAAACTTTAATCCGGTAATGGATTCTAAGTTATTTTCAAACAGAATTTGTATTTCCTTTTCCAGTTTAAAAGGTTTTTCTTTTAATCCTGTAAGCCGGTTTTTGTTTTGTGTGAATAGTAACATAGTATGGATTTTAAAGTTAATCTCCTAATATCATTTTTTCAACTTCTTGTTTTGCCTGTTCCAATATGTTTTTGGCTTCTTCTTGTAATTGTTTTGCCTCTTTCCTTATTCCTTGTATATATTCTGCAATTTCATTTTGTTTTTCAATTGGTGGAAGTGGGATATTTAATTTTTCTAAATCTTTTGCATAAACATGTGGTTGACCTGCACCTTGCTGTAAATCATAAATTTCTTGTTGTTTTAACTTCAATATTTCTGCTAAAAATATCGTTGTTATTATATTTTCATTTTTTGATTGAATAGTTGTACAGTCAGATGCAAAAATTGGAGTAAAATGATGCCAAACATACCCAGAATAAGCACCTGAGGCACTAATGGTTATTATATTTCCTTCAAAATTATAAATATAATGATTGTATGGACTTGTTTGTCCTCCTGCAATGACTGGATATTTACCTTCAATTATTTTATCAGAAGTAATACTTTGTCCTTTTATTAAAGAAGCAATCTTTTTTAAATTTTCATTTTTGAATTTTCCTCCTTCTATTTTATATTCTTTATTTAAAATAGCAAAAACATCAAATCTATCTCCTGAAATTTCACTGTGTTGAGTAGTAAAAATACGGCTTTGTAAACTATTATCTTTCTCAGGTAAATTTATTCCTAATTAATTTAACAAATAGGTGTCAATACTATCTAATAAAGCCTTAGCTTCTATTTCTTTTTGTTGTTTAATTTTCTCTGCTTGTTGGATTAGTGAAAAGTTTATCCCTTCAATTATTGGTATGGATTTTAAAGCTATATAATCTAAAGCAGGTCTTGTTCCTCCTGTTGAACGACGTGAGGCTAATCTTTCAATAATATCAAGATTTAAATAATTTGCGAGGTATTCACTAATTTCCTTATTAGCTGTTTTAATCACAACCATGTGTTGATTAGTATTACCAATAAAACCTTCAGGAGCAACGGACGCAATGGCCATCCTTCCTACTCCAGTAATCTTTATTAATAAATCGTATTCGTTAACTTGACTTCTTTTTAAATATTTTTCATGAGTTTCTTTATTAAGGTATTTAACATCTTTTAATGAAATTTCACCATTTGTTTGTAGATTTTGAACCCTTAAAAAAGGTATCCCATTTTCTTTATTTGAGTAAAATTTTTCTTCATCTTTTATAGATGGTGTTGCTCCACTTGAAATATTAATTATATAGTCTTTCAGTTTCTTATTTGTCTTATTTCTTATAATATTTTCTAAATTTTTAATAGAAGGTTTATAATATTCCGGCTCTAAACGTCCTTCCAGCTCAGAACGGTTAATTACAAAGATTTTATCAGGATTTATATGTTGAGGTATTTTATACATTCATTATTTACAAAGAGTTAATAAATTTAGTCAGTTCTTTACCTATAATATCCAATTCGTTTACAGAGGTTGTCTTTCCAGTAGCATCATAGCCAATTTCTTCTGCTATAGCCATAAAGATAGGGTAATCGGGTAATTTGCTTTGCCGTTCTTTAATAAATGCTTCCTGTAATTCTTCTTTCAGATTGTTTACTTTTTCAGTAAAGCTATTTTGAATTTCCGTTTTCTCATCCTTCATCAATACATTAAGCTCTTTATTATTCATTTCAGGATATTTTTCCTTGTAATCCTTTTCCAGCTTTTTTATTTCTTCTTTTTTTTCTTTTTCGTATTGTTTTACCTTTTCTTTATATTCGTAGGATGTTAATAAATTGAATTGAGAAGATGTTTTTATCTGTTTAATTTTTTCAGTTGTTTCCTGTGTATTCTTTTTAAGAAATAAAACGGAACTTTTTACTCCTGCACCCGTGGCTGTGAAAGCGGTCTGAGGCATAGAAACAACGGCAACAATACGAAATATTTCTTCAATGGAATCCCGTACATATTGCAAACTGCTATTGGTTAAAATTCCATCAGGAATAACAATAGCAAGATAGCCCCCTTCTTTGAGAAATTTATAATTCTGTTCAATAAATAATATCTCCGTACTTTGATTTTCCCTTTCAGTTTCGGGTTTAGCAGCCACTGCGAGCCAGTCGGCTTCTTTCTTACCTAAACTATATTCCTTTAAATATGCTTTTTCAGTTTGTCTTACAGTACTTCCAAAAGGTGGATTGGTAACAATAAAATTGAAATGATTATTCTTAAATCCTTTATTAGCCTGATTTTTTTCAATTTCTTCAGGAAATAATAAACCATCAGAAGTTATTACGTTGGTATGTCCGTCATCATGGATAATCATATTCATTTTAGCAGCTCTTGAAATCTGTTCATTGATTTCAATTCCAAAAAGATTATTTTGTGCGAAATTATGCCAGAAGTTATAATGTCTAGTTGCTTGTGAAGGATTGGTTTTATAATCAGGATAAAATTCCGTTGCCTGATTTCTCACTTTATTAAGAGCATAAAGCAAAAACCCGCCACTTCCGCAGGCAGTGTCCAATACCAGAGATTCATTAGTAATAGGCAAGACATCTGTAATGAATTTTACAATAGGGCGAGGTGTAAAATATTGTCCAAAGTTTCCTCTGAAGAATGATCCCATAAAAGTTTCGAAAGCCCGCCCTTTACTGTCTAAATCCGTTTCTCCTAAATTAATTTCCTGCAAATATCCTACAACAGTTCTTATACGTTCATTAGTCAAACGTATATCATCTCTAAACACTTCAGGATCTTTTTTTCTTCCTTCTTCATATAGTGCTTTAATTCGTTTTGCTAGACGGCTGTTTTCTTCACTTCGTATAGCGTCCTCCAATTCTTTTTCGGAAAGCTTATTCCAGTTTTTTATTTCTTCCTGTTCCACAGTTATAACCTGGAAATCATAAGGTTCTCCTGCTTTCCGTGCTTTGCGTTCATCCCATATTTTACAGAAAATAAGTTTATCTAGCTCATCAAAAGCCTCGGAAGGGTTTAGATGACCTCCACCCCAAAGAGCATCATGAGCTTTTTTAAACTGCCGGGTAAGTTCTTCTTCAGAAACTTGTTTAATATCGGAAAATTTTTGTTTTCCGGTTTCAGCTTTCAATGTTTCAGCCTCGTAAACAAACTTGTAGTTTGCTAATTTTTTAACTCCATACTGAGGAATATCCGGTTGACTTATTTTACTGTCTTTTTTCTTATTAACCTCAAAATATTCATTTCTTAAACCGGAAGTAATCCAGACGAACTTAACCTCATTAGGGAGAGCATACGCATAACTGTATGCCTGATTTATAGCCTGAGCAAATTCTTGTTCACTAACTTCTCCTTTTTTACATTCGATTAAAATATAGGGTTCTGTGCAATCATCATCGTTGTAAACGATTATATCGGCTTCTTTAATTCCTGCACCCATAGTAACAGGAACAAATTGTTTTATTCTTTCCGGTTTATATCCGTAATTCAAAACCAGTTTTAAAAAAGCTTCTGTTTGTACTACTTCTTCCGGATTAGAGAAATTCCGTTTTTTATTCTGATGAAGATAGGTTATAGTTTTTTGATCTTCAGATATAGAAATTAATTTTTTTTGTATTCCTAGATTGATTAAATCAACTTCCATTCAATATAATTTTTATCTTAAGCGAATGTATGTTAAAATTTTAAGCTAAACAAGATTAATATCTGGAATTATTCACCCAAAAGAAAAGTAAACTTCTTTTCAATCTCATTATAAAGTTCTAGTTGCAGATTATCAGAATTGTATTTTGTATGATTATAAAGAACTTTTCTATGATGCTTTCTTTGTTCAGAAGTTAAATTTTTCCAGAATTCGGGATTCGGGTATTGTAAAAATTTGTTTTGTCTGGAAATAGGGAAATTTTCTATGTTCAGGGAAGGATCGTAAAATAATATTTCACCCCAATACCTCAACACTATATTTTTTAGTTTGGTTAGTTTTTCTTTGTTTTTCAGGTCTGAGAGATATTTTATTCCTAAATAGCTGAGGTCTTCCATTTTTACGTATTTCAGTTCAAATCGCAATAGCTCTTCATTTAAATCAAACTGTTTTCCTTTGTCATAGCATTTGATATATAAACGCTGGTGGGAACATTCTTTGTATGATCTATCAATAGGTTGGTAAAAGGGTTTTCCTATATGGAAAAGTAATCCGTTTAAGATAGTGTAGGAAGGAATAGGGGGATTAATATTAACTCCTGTTTCCAGATTCTTTATAATTCCTTCGTGGATTTGAAATTTTTGTTCTAAATCCGATAATACCCAAAGTAATTGATTGTAAGTAAAATCATTGTAGTTTTGTTTGCCATTATTAAAGTAGTAATGTAAACTGCCTGCCAGTTCACAATAGCCGGAAGGATAAATTTTAAACCTGAGATTTTTATATCTGGTTTTTGAACAGAGTATTTCCCCGGTTTCATCACATACTTCATGTGTAAATTTGAATAATGGATTTTCTAATAGCTTTTTAGAAGTAAATCCACACAAAGAAAGCTTGATAAAGTCAATCATACCTTTTACCTTTTGTGGATGTTCACGCTTGTTTATGGGTATCATCTTGAATTTTAGGAGAGGAGAGAGGCAAATTCCTTCCCTTCTTCTTTTTGTACGATACCGTAAAACCGGACTAATTTTTTAGTGATAGGACAATGTTTCGATTGTTTAATATCAATCATGCCTCTAGGGTTTTAAGGGTTTTACCATTGTTTCAACTTCGGAACGTTTGTAATACACCCGGTTTCCAATACCATAGGCTTTTAGTTTTCCTTTGTTTGTCCAGTGAAAGAGAGTGGAAAGATTGATCTTAAATAAATCTGCTACCTCTTTACGGGTTAATAGTTCAGTGGGTTCTTTCGGTTGGAAGTGTTGTTTTAAGCCTTCCAGTTGTTCTTGTACGCTTTTGCTTATAAGCGTGTTCAATTCTTCCGGTGTGGTCTGGATAAATTGAATTACATTGCTATCTTTCATCATTATATTAAAATTTATAATGACAAAGATTTGTTCAGAGACTTCTGAGTTTGTGAGGAGTTATTTCAGATTTTACGCAGAGGTTTTATAAAACAGTTGTTTAGAATTGTTGTAGATTTTGTATTTTGCCTTTGGGGTTGTTCTTGATGAAACTGTTTCCAGTCGGGTTGCGGAAAAGTATTCATATCTCTCATTTAACCAATTTACAAAGGGAACAGGTTTAAAGGATTCAAGGATATAATTATCCTTTTTCATCAGGACATAAATGTCTGTAATATCCGAAACCTGACTTCTGGATTTTTTTATGTCAAATTCTTCCATTAATCTTTCAAAGAAATCAAAGGCTTTTTTGTCTTTGAATATATGGGGATAGGGATTGCTTTCTTCTGAAATTATGTTTTCACTTTTTGCTTCCGTAATT